>CBDTYJ010000533.1:0-1505 GCA_965364575.1 uncultured Gammaproteobacteria bacterium | reverse complement strand
GCTCAGGTCTGCCAGTCGAGGATGACCTTGCCCGATTGGCCGGAGTTCATGATGTCGAAGCCCTGCTGGAAATCACTGATCCCGAAGTGATGGGTGATGACCGGGCTGATGTCGAGACCGCTCTGGAGCATACTGGACATCTTGTACCAGGTCTCGAACATCTCCCGGCCATAGACACCCTTGATGACCAGGCCCTTGAAGATCACCTGATTCCAGTCGATCGCGGTGTCGCCGGGCGGGATGCCGAGCAGGGCGATCTTGCCGCCGTGGTGCATGGTGCGGAGCATGTCCCGGAACGCCGACGGGTTGCCTGACATCTCAAGACCTACATCGAAGCCTTCTTCCATGGCCAGATCTTCCATCACATCGTCGATGGATTGGCGGGAGACATTGACGGTCCGGCTGGCGCCCATCTTCCCGGCCAGTTGCAGCCGATAGTCATTGACGTCGGTGATCACCACGTGACGGGCGCCCACATGCCGGCAGATGGCGGTGGCCATGATGCCGATCGGGCCTGCTCCCGTGATCAGGACATCCTCGCCCACCAGATCGAAGGACAGGGCGGTGTGGGTGGCGTTCCCCAGCGGATCCAGGATCGAGGCGATGTCATCGGTGATTGCATCGGGCAGCTTGAACACGTTGCTGGCCGGGATCACCAGATAATCGGCGAAGCAGCCCTGGCGGTTGACGCCGACGCCGCGGGTGTTCATGCACAGGTGACGCCGGCCGGCGCGACAGTTGCGGCAGTGCCCGCAGGTAATATGGCCCTCGCCCGAGACCCGGTCGCCCGGCTTCAGCCCCTGCACTTCGCTGCCGATCGCCTCGATCACACCCGAAAATTCGTGGCCCACGGGCATCGGCACCGGGATCGTCTGCGCCGCCCACTCGTCCCAGTTGTAGATATGGATATCGGTCCCGCAGATCGCGGTCTTGCGGATCCGGATCAGGACATCGTTGTGTCCAGGCTCCGGTTCGCTGATATCACGCAGCCAGATGCCGGGCTCGGCTTTTTCCTTGACCAGGGCACGCATGGTTTTGGCCTCGCTGAGGGTTCAGATCACGCCGAGTTCGCGGCCCACGGTATCGAAGGCTTCGACGGCCTTGTCCAGATGGGCTCGCTCCAGTCCGGCCGACATCTGGGTTCGTATTCTGGCCTTCCCCTTGGGCACGACAGGGAACGAGAAACCGATCACATAGACGCCATGCTGCAGCAGCCGATCGGCCATCTCGCTGGCCAGCTTCGCATCCCCGAGCATCACCGGGATGATGGGGTGACTGCCCGGCAGCAGGTCGAAGCCCAGCGCCGTCATCCGCTCGCGGAAATACCGCGTGTTGTCCCATAGCCGCTGGCGTAGCGCGGCGCCGTCTTCCAGCATGTCCAGCACCCGTATCGAAGTGGCTGCGATCACCGGCGCCAGGGTGTTGGAGAAGAGATAGGGGCGCGAGCGCTGACGCAGCCATGCGATGAGTTCCTTGCGGCCGGAGGTGTATCCGCCCGATGCGCC
>CBDTYJ010000532.1:0-1508 GCA_965364575.1 uncultured Gammaproteobacteria bacterium | reverse complement strand
GTCGTGAGCACCGATGAGATCAGATCCTTCAAGCCGAATCCCGCCGTCTACCGCCATTTTCTGAAACGCGCCGGCGCGACGGCAGACTGCGCCTGGTTGATCTCCGGCAACCCCTTCGACGTCATCGGCGCTATCTCGGCTGGCCTGCTCGCCGCCTGGGTCAGGCGCTCGGAGAAGTCGATTTTCGATCCCTGGGAGATCGCGCCGACGACGACCGTCACCGGTCTTGGCGAACTCCGAAGGGCGATCACCGGGTACCACGGGGGCAAAGCCGGATGACTTCCGGTCCGGGCGTTGCCGTTGGCCGATGCCCGCCGAAGGATCGTCGGGCACGATCGAGATGGCCGGGATCCATTACGCGATCCTCGTCGTGGAAGGCCTCATGCATGACGGGGCCGGACGGCGACGAGACGCTCGGGTCCGGCAGGTGACCCAGGGTGGACCCCCATGTCGGTGACCGTCCAGGGCGTGGATGTTTTCGTCCGCGAGCGCGGTGCCGGCGAGCCGGTCCTGTTCCTGCACGGCAATCCTGATTCGGCCGATATCTGGGACCCGGTGATCGCCGCTCTGGCCGATCGATTCCGCTGCATCGCTATCGACCTGCCCGGTTTCGGCCGCTCCTTGGCGCCTGGTGATTTCGATTGCTCATTCGGGAATCTGGGGAGCTTTGTGGACGGCGTGGTCGCGAACCTCGGTATCGACCGGCCCCTGAGCCTGGTGGCCCACGATTTCGGCGGCGCCTTCGCCATGGCCTGGGCGGCGCTGTTCCCGGCCAAGGTCCGTCGCCAGGTCGTTATCAACCATCCGTTCTTTGTCGGCGATTACCGCTGGCACGCCTGGGCGAGAATCTGGCGGACGCCGGTACTCGGCGAAATGAGTACCCTGTTCATGGGCTGGTGGCCGCTGTACTCCGCCTCGATCCGGGCCGGCTCGAGGAAACTGAGCTCGGCACAGATCCGCGCCGCCCATAGATTCCTGAACCCGGCCATGAAGCGCATGATCCTGCGCCTCTATCGCGCCGCGGATCCGGAAGCGTTCCGGCGATGGGAGCCGCGGATGCTGGAGGCCAGCGCCCGGATCCCGACGCTGGTCCTTTGGGGCATGCACGACCCCTACATCCCGGCGCGGATCGCCGAGCGATTCGGGACCCGCGACATCCGGCGATTCGAGGAGTCCGGCCACTGGCTTCCCGCCGAGTTGCCCGAGGCGGTGGCGGAAGCGTTGGGGGATTTCTTCGCCACGGCGTCGCCGGAAGAATGACGTGGGCGCCCTCCCCCGTCCGGCCACGAAGGCTCCGCCCGGGCGGTCGCCGGCGTGACAGCCGCTGTGGTCGGGCTGCTGGCGGCGGCGCTGTATGATCCGGTATGGGTCAGCGCCGTGCGCGGCCCCCCGGATCTCGCTATCGGACTGATCGGATTCGTGCTGCTGGCCCGATGGAGCGTGTCAGCCCTGTGCGTCGTTGCCTGGTGTGCAGGCACCAGTCTTCTGGCCGGGATCTCGTCCTGACA
>CBDTYJ010000531.1:0-1537 GCA_965364575.1 uncultured Gammaproteobacteria bacterium | reverse complement strand
GACTACTATCTGCGCGGACGGCAATACTTCCATCAGACCACCGACGCCACGATCAAGATCGCGCGGGAGATGTTCGCGAAAGCCATCGACCTGGACCCGGAGTTCGCACGCGCCTATGCCGGCCTGGCGGATGCGGAAAGCATGATCGCCCAGTGGCTGGATCGATCACCGGAGCATCTCGACGCCGCTGACGAAGCGAGCCGCAGGGCCCTGGATCTGGCGCCGAACCTGGCCGAGGCCCACGCATCCCGGGGCTTCGCCCTGTCCCTGCAGGGCGATTACGAGGCGGCCGCCAGACAGTTCGACCGGGCGCTGGAGCTGGATCCTCAGCACTACGAGTCCCTGTATCTCTACGGCCGCGCACGCTTCGCCCAGGGCAAGCTGGAACACGCGGTCGAACTCTGGCGTCGCGCCCACGAAGCGCAGCCGGACGAGTTCCAGAGCCTGGCTCTCTCGGCGGGCCCACTCAGACAGCTGGGGCGGGACGAAGAGGATCGCGCCGCCGCGGCACGTGCGCTCGAACTGATCCAGCAGCGGCTGGAGCTGAATCCCGACGATCGGCGGGCTCTGAGTCTGGGCCCGGGCGCGTTGATCGATCTGGGGCGCGTCGACGAAGCGCTGGCCATGGCCGACCGGGCGGTGGAACTGGCTCCCACCGACGGCGGCGTGCTCCACAACGCCGCCTGCTCCTACGCCCATGCCGGAATGGCGGACAAGGCGATCGAACTCCTTGAACGGCGCATGCGGGCGGCGGGGACAATCTACAGGGACTGGATCGACAATGATCCGGATTTCGACAGCATCCGCGACGACCCGCGTTTCATCGCCCTGGTGCAGGGACTGCCGGAGCAGGAGGCGGGTCAGCGATAGCGTTCCCCGAACACCAGGTCGACGCGCAGCGAAAAACGGAAGCTGGCATCGTAGTCATCCTGCTCGCGGAACAGCAGCTCGGGCTTGAGCTCCACGAACAACCATTTCTCGTAGGCGCGGAAGCGCGCGCGGAGCTGAGTGAAATAACGGTCCACATCCCAATCCGGATCGTCATCGGCGTCCAGCCCCAGGTCATAGGCGAGGCCGACGCGCCCGCTCAGTTTCCGGAACAGTGTGAGCTGTTGTCGTGCCTCGACCCGGTCCTTGCTGTCCAGGTAACGGAGGCGGCTGGCTGAGCGGAATACCCAGTTCGGGTTGATGCGCCGATCGAAATCCAGCCGGGTCTGCAGCTCCGTGCCGTCATCCAGATACTCGGCTGCACCGGCGGCGAATCGCATCAGCCAGTCGCCCGGCTCCGCATAACGAACCGCCCGCAGCCTGACGAAGGGATCGGCGGGTCCGGCCGCTTTGACGCCGACGCCGGGCCGGAGGTCCCAGCGGCCGGTACCACGGATCTGTCCTTCCAGCCCGATGTTGTAATCATTGTCATCCAAAGCATTGGGGATCGAATCCGCGCCCTCGCTGGTGACGTCGTCCGGATCTCCGCCCTCCACGAAAAGACGGAGGCGCTCACGCGTCCCGGGCAGATCGATACGCAGCCGGACCC
>CBDTYJ010000530.1:0-1539 GCA_965364575.1 uncultured Gammaproteobacteria bacterium | reverse complement strand
TGGCGGCCTGGAGCGGCATGATCCGGCAGGAGGACCCGTCGTTCCCCTACCGGGGGGGCTTTGTCCTGGTCGCTTATCCGGGTGCCGATCCGGAACGGGTCGAGCGGCTGGTGCTGGAGCCGCTGGAAGAAGAACTGGCCGAGATCGAGACCATCGATTCCATCCAGTCGACCGTCCGCTCGGGCCAGGCCACGGTGCGTCTGCGCCTCCAGGATTATGTCTATGACACCGACACCCAGTGGGATCGGGTACGGGTGGCCGTGGATCGGGCCCGGCTTCAATTCCCCGACGGCGTCGGCGCGCCGGTGGTGGACGATCGCGCGGTCGATAACTCCTCGGCGGTCGTGGTGGTCTCGGGATCCGACGACCTGCTCCAGCTCGTCGACGCCGCGGAACGGATAAAGAAGCGTCTTTACGCCATCGATGGCGTCTCACGGATAGAGATCGCCGGCGATCCTGGCGAGCAGGTGACCATCGCTTACGACGACGCCGTCGCGCGCCGTGTCGGGCTGACGCCCCACGTCCTCGCCGACCAGATCTCCCGGCGCAATCAGGTGCGCGGTGGCGGTACCGTGCTGGTGGCCGGAAAGACCGCGACGATCAGACCGGAAACCGAATTCCGGACCATCGAGGAAATTCGTCGGACGGCGGTCACGCTCCCGGATGGCAACTCCTTGCCTCTATCGGAGATCGCCACCGTCAGCCACGGGCCGGCGGAGCCCGGCAGCGAGTTCATGTGGGTCAACGGGGTCCCGGCGGTGGGCCTGTCGATCATCCTGGAGCGGGACAAGGTACACGTGGGTCGATTCGGCGATGCGCTGCAGGCCATGATCCCCGACCTGCAGCAAGACTTCAGTCCCCTGGACGTCGGTCTGATCCTGTTCCAGCCGGTTCACGTCGAGGCCCGGCTGGCGGAACTCGGCCGGTCGCTCCTTCTCGGTGTCGCCATCGTCGCCGCAGTCCTGTTCCTTTTCATGGGCCTGAGACTCGGCCTGCTGGTGGCTTCGGTGGTGCCGCTGGTTACCCTGTCGGCACTGGCCCTCTACGCCATAGGCGGCGGCGTGTTGCAGCAGATTGCCATCGCAGGCCTGGTCATCGGTCTCGGCATGCTGGTGGACAACGCCATCGTCATGGTGGAGAACATCCAGTGGCACCTCGATCGCGGGCTGCCGCCGCGCAAGGCCTCGATCAAGGCGGTAAAAGAACTCGCCGGCCCGCTGGGATCGGCCACCGGGACCACCCTGGCCGCCTTCGTGCCGATGTTGATCTCCAAGGGCAACACCGGCGATTTCACGCGCATGATCCCGACCATGGTGATGCTCACCCTGACGGTCAGCTACTTCTACGCCATCCTGGTCACGCCCGCCTTGTCGGAGTTCATCCTCAAGCCCAGTGCCGGGCGCGGCGAGGGCCGTCTGGCCGCGTTCGGGAGACGGCTCGGCACCGTCGCCGTCAACCACAGCGCGACGGTATTGTCGGCCGCCGTTTTCATGATCGCCCTGGCCGTGTTCGGCATGCGCTACGTGGATCGCGATTTCT
>CBDTYJ010000529.1:0-1557 GCA_965364575.1 uncultured Gammaproteobacteria bacterium | reverse complement strand
GAGGCCCCTGATCAAGCTGTCGCGTTTAGAGAACGCATTGAATCACACGGGTTGATCTCGTCTGGAGTTCCCCCGGTTTGATGGACACATTTTCGCTTTCATAGGAGAGTGTCCGGATGCCGAGAACGAGGAACCCGTACCCTGCGGAATTCAGGGATCAGATCGTAGTGAACCGCCCCGGGTTTTCCGGAGGCGTCTTGGTGTGAGTCACGCCACCATGGCGAGCCCACTGGATTGCGCATAGTAGCGCGCTTCGGCTTCGGCCGGAGGCATGTACCCGATCGGCTCCAGCAGCCGGCTGTTGTTGAACCAGTCCACCCAGTCGAGCGTCGCGAACTCGACGGCCTCGGCGCTGCGCCAAGGCCCGCGCGGGTGGATGACCTCGGTCTTGTAGAGGCCGATCACGCTTTCCGCGAGGGCATTATCATACGAATCGCCGACACTGCCCACGGAGGGCTCGATGCCGGCCTCGGCCAGGCGTTCGCTGTACCTGATCGAGACGTACTGCACACCCCGGTCCGAGTGGTGGACGAGCCCTGAGCCTTCCAGAGGCCGGCGGGCCGCGAGCGCCTGCTCCAAGGCGTCGAGCACGAAGGCGGTCTGCGCCCTGCGGCTGACCCGCCAGCCGACAATGCGCCGGGCAAAGGCGTCGATCACAAAGGCCACGTAGACGAAGCCTGCCCAGGTCGACACATAGCTGAAATCCGAGACCCACAGGGCGTTCGGCCGCGGCGCCCGGAACTGCCGGTTCACCCGGTCCTCGGGGCACGGCACCGAGCGGTCCGCGACGGTGGTTCTCAGCCTCTTGCCGCGCACCGCCCCCTGCAGGCCCATGGCCCGCATCAGCCGCTCGACCGTGCAGCGGGCCACCTCGTAGCCCTCGCGGCGGAGCTGGCGCCAGACTTTGCGGGCGCCGTAGACCGAGAAGTTCTCCTCGAACACCCGCCGGATCTCCGCCGCCAGCATCCGGTCGCGTCTCTCGCGGGCCGGAGCCAAGTCGGGATTCTTCCGCCGCGCCGCATCGGCGCGGTACGTCGATGGGGCGATCGGCAGCACCCGGCAGATCGGCTCGACCCCGTAGACCTCGCGATGCTCGTCAATGAAGGCGATCATGGCTTGAACCGGCGGTCGAGCTCCGCCTGGGCAAAATAAGCCGACGCCTTGCGCAGAATCTCATTGGCCTGGCGCAGCTCCCGGTTCTCCCGCTCCAGCTCCCGGATCCGCGCAGCTTCCGTGCTCGTCGGCCCGGACCTCAGCCCGTCGTCACGCTCGGCCTGGCGCACCCATCGTCGCAGCGTCTCCGCCGAGCAGCCGATCTTGCCGGCAATCGAGCTGATCGTCTTCCACTGCGAGCCGTACTGGTCCGCATGCTCCAGCACCATCCGCACGGCCCGCGCGCGCACTTCCGGTGAATACCGTCCCCCGTCCCCTTGATTCTCCATCGCTCCATCCTCTCACGATCTGGAGCCTCCGGAAAACCCGGGGCGGTTCAATCTAAGAGGCGTTTGCCACACGGTGGAATTCTTGTGTGGCAAACATAGTCGATCCTATCTAACT
>CBDTYJ010000528.1:0-1576 GCA_965364575.1 uncultured Gammaproteobacteria bacterium | reverse complement strand
GGGCACGCAAGTCCGGGGGAGGGATCAGGCGTGTGGGCAGATCGGCAGCATTCGCACTTAACGACAGTTGGCCGGGCGGTACTTGGCCACGAGCGTACCGGTGTCACAGGCCCATTCGACGTTACCCACGTTCGGGTCAGCGGTGCCGGTGAAGATCACGGTCGGCGTGCCGCCGGTACCCAGCGAGGTGCCGTTGAACGTAAGGGTCAGCGTACCAGTGGTCGCGCCGGTCCGGGCATAAGCCATCTGGGTGACGTACTGCGTGGCGTAGTCCGTCGGCGTGGCGATCAGGCCGGCCTCGTTGGCGTCCGCCGGCATCGTGCCGAGAGAGTTCCAGGCGTCAGCCACGGAGGTCTTGGCCGCGGCGGCCATGTTCAGACCCTCGGTGACCTTCGACCGGACCGTGTAGTCCTGATAGGCCGGGATCGCGATCGCGGCCAGGATGCCGATGATCGCCACAACGATCATCAGTTCGATAAGGGTAAAGCCCTGTTGCTTCTTCATTTGCGATTTCCTCGTGTCGGGAGTGTCGATGTTTCGGCGCCGTCCGCGCCTGTCCCTGAATAGGGAAGCAAGGGGCGTGCCAGATTTTCCGAAAATCATGTAACTATCTGAATTATCGCAGAATCAGGCATTTTGCCCGGAGACTCCGGGGGCCAGGGGGGCGGACGCAGCCTGCACCCCGCGTCACAAAGTGACAAAAATTGTCAGCCCATCCGGGTATCCGCCTACTCCAGACCCAGCTTCTTGATCCGGTAGCGGAGGGCCCGGAAGCTGATGCCCAGGAGCTTGGCGGCTGCCGTCTTGTTGTAGCGGGTCTGTTCCAGCGCCTGGACGATGGCTTCGCGCTCAACGTCCTCAAGCTGGGATCCGAGGCCGCCTTCGGCGGAATGCGCGGATTCGGCGCCTTCGGTCCCAGCAGCGGTCTGGGGAGAGCGTAGCTGGATGTCGTCGGCATCTATCTTGCCCGCCTCGGACAGGGTCAGCGCCCGCTCCAGCACGTTCTCCAGTTCCCGCACGTTGCCGGGGAAGCTGTGTTGTTTCAGCTTCCGGCGCGCCGCTCTGGTCAGGCTAGTGGAGGCCAGCGCCATCTCCGCGCCGAGGCGAGACAGGATGTGCTCCGCCAGCAGCAGGACATCGCCGTCCCGTTCGCGCAGTGGCGGCACCCGCAGTTCGATAACGTTGAGCCGGTAGTAGAGGTCCTCGCGGAACTCGCCTTTCGCCACCATGCTGGTCAGATCCCGATGGCTGGCGCTCAGGAAGCGGACATCCACCGGCAACTCCCGGTTCTCCCCCACGGGCCGCACCGAGCGCTCCTGGATGACCCGCAGCAATTTGACCTGCATATGCAGGGGCAGGTCTCCGATCTCGTCCAGGAACAGGGTCCCGCCTTCGGCGCTGCGGATCATGCCCTCTTTGTCCTCGACTGCACCAGTAAAGCTGCCCTTGCGGTGGCCGAACAGTTCACCCTCCATCAACTCCGACGGGATGGCGCCACAGTTGACCGGTACGAACGGTGACCCGGACCGGGGACCGCTGTCGTGGATCAGGCGCGCCACCAGTTCCTTGCCGGTGC
>CBDTYJ010000527.1:0-1586 GCA_965364575.1 uncultured Gammaproteobacteria bacterium | reverse complement strand
TCGACAGTGCCCCGGGCTACCGCACCCACCCGGGCCCCGGCGGAATCGACGACCAGCCAGCTCGCCGTATCGGCGTCCGGGTCCAATCTGATGGTCAGGATTTCAGCCATGATCAGTCGGTTCCGTAGCTCCGCAGGAGGGTGCGGATGGTTCCCGCTCCCTGACGCTCGAGCAGACTGTACATGGTGAAATCCACACTGCCAATATTGACCCGGACCGTGAGCCGGAAGTAACGACTCGATACTGCGAGCGGCGCGGCGCGGTCGGCGGGCAGCGTCTCTTCGAGTTCGGTCAGGGTTTCGTAGCCGTCCTCCGGCCGGTCTTCGATGATGCTGGCCGCATCCCCGAGCGACAGGTCATCGGAGACCGAGGCCAGCACCGGTGCGCTGGCCGTGTTGATGTTGATGGGTGTGCCCCGGGGGAGGGCGGTCACATAGGGCTCGAGAGTTTTGAAGGTCTCCTCGTCCATCTCGGGGAGCGACATCAATTCGCTCACGCTGACCACCGGCATATTGGGAGTGCGATAGCCGGGGGTCTGTCCCAGATAGGCCGAATCTTCTGCGCCGTCGGGGAAAGCGGGTTCGATGTTGGTGTCGATCCAGTCCGCGGCGAGGCCGGCCCAGCGCCGGTCCAGGTCGAGCAGTTCCAGAAGCCGCTGGAATTGCGTCACGATCGCCGGATCGGTCTCGCCGTTGGCATCCACGAGATTATTGAGATTGAAGCGCCCCTGCAGATCCGAGATGCCGCCGTCCACGGCGCCACCGTCGATGGGCAACGGCGGCAGGTCGGTGGCCCATACCTCTCCCGGATGATCGACGTTATTGTCCTCGGCGTCTTCCGACAGGATGCGCACGGACCAGGCCTCGGCGCCCAGGGCATACATCTGCGCCTGTTCCGAGAACAGCGTGGCCTCGGTACGTCGCAGATCCAGATCGAAATCCGAGACGGCCGCGGCCACCAGCACCGTCGCCAGGGCGACGATCAGCAGGGCGGTGATGACGGCCACGCCGCGCTGTCTGCGGGGGAGGGCTCTCATCCGGCGATCTCCACCAGCCGCACGATCTCGCCCCAGTCTTCCAGTTCCATGGTGATCTCGACAGCGAGCGGCAGATCGCGGGCGGACTCGGCGTCGCTGGCGCCGGTCGGGGTGCCGGCATCGCCGCTGGGCCAGACGTCTATCCACTCGCCACCCGGGACCAGGAATCGGAGGCGCAGCTCGCTCACACCGCCGAGCAGTTCGAGTTCTTCCGGTTCCTGGTCCAACAACCGGTCGAGGACCGGCCATTGCATCCGGATCAGCGTGTCTTCCTCCAGGCGGTAGGCGACCCGTTGCAGGGTCGGGCGCGGCCGTGACAGCGGATTGGGCCAGCCACCGCGGGTGAATTCCAGCGCGTTGAGTTCCAGGCCGTTGGCCATCAGGGCCGGCTGCCAGCCGTCGCCCAGTTGCTCTCGCACGGGTCGTGGCTGGAGCTGTGAGAGGTCCAGAACGAGGCGCCGCATGGTGTACTGTACCTGGCGCAGCCGTTCCGCCGATTCGGCGATGATGGCCTGCTGCCGGGCGACGGCATTGAAGCCGCCGTAGGCCA
>CBDTYJ010000526.1:0-1590 GCA_965364575.1 uncultured Gammaproteobacteria bacterium | reverse complement strand
CCGGCAGGTCGGTGAATTGGCGATCGCTCAGGCCGCCGCCGGCACCGTCCAGACACAGCAGCCGGCTCGCCGAGCGGTTGGCGAGCGGGTGCTGGGCGATGAGCTCCGGCGGGAGCTCGAAGGTGAAATCCGCGCGCCGCATGGGGGGCGAATCTTAGCAGTTTCGCCCCCCATCGGCCCCATCCATGCCGGCTGGCGCATGACGCCCGGGCGGCCGCGCTCAGGCCCTCTCGGGAGGGCCGATGACGATCTTCCGCTCGAATCGCGCCGGCTCCATCTCGCCGGCGTCCGCCTCGTCACCGGCGGGCACCTGGATATCGAGCGTGACCCTGCGCTGCTCACGGATCACGCCGAGGCTGAGTGACTCGCCCGACTCGTATGAGCGCAGGATCCGCATGGCATGCTCCGGGCTGGCCGGCTTGCGCCCGCCGATATCCAGGATGACGTCGCCATCCTTCAGCTCCAGCGAGGCATCAGCCGGCGCCCTGACCACCAGCAGCCCCTCCTCCGTGCCGAAATAGCGTCCAAGATCGGGCGTCAGGGTCACGAGCTCCATGTCGCCCCAGCGACCGGCGCCGCCCAGGATGAACCGGTGCGGTCCGTGACCCATCGCCTTCAGTCCGCTCAAGGACTCCAGATGACGGAGCTGCTCCAGATCCTCCAGTCCTTCGAGATCAAAATCGAAATCGCCGGACTCCTCCATGGCGAGGAATATCTCGCCGGGATCGAGCTCCCGCGGGGTGACCACGACCTCCGCCTCACTGCCCTGACGCAGGTAGCGGACAGTCACGTCCTGGTCGACGCTCACGGTCTTCATCTTGTCGGTCAACTTCTTGCTGCCGCTGGATTCCTCATCGTCCCCGAGGGCAACATCGTCGATCCGGACCAGCACATCCCCGGCGCGCAGACCCGCTTCGTCGGCGGGCCCGCCGGGCGTCACCGCCAGTACCGGCACGCCGGTGTCGTCGCTATCGCCGATGTTGACCCCGAGCATCGGCCGCGGCTCGGTTTCGAAGATACTCCGCAGCGCCAGCGTGGTGGCGTCACCGACCAGCTGGGCGGAGAGGATGGCGATCTCCCGGGCCGCGGTCTCCATCCGCGCCTGGGCCTCGTCGAGCCGCGCCTCCAGCTCCTCCTGTTCCCGGGCGCGGGCGGATTCCGCCTCCTGGCGAGCCTGCTCGCTCGCCTCGCGCCGGGCCTCGGCGTCCGCGTCCTGGGCCTTGGCCAGGCTGGTCGCACCGAGCGCCAGCGCCAACAGCAGCCAGAACATGGCGGCGACTCGTTTCAATTCGTGTCTCATGGTCTTCCACTCCATCTAGCGGATTGCTTAATGCCTGTTCAATACCGGGAGCTCTGGATCTGGGCGTACTCGAGCCGCAGCAGCGACTGCATGAGGATCACCCGTTCCTGCCACAGCGCCTGTTGCTGGGCCGGGTTCAAACCCAGTTCCGCCGCCGCGTTGAGGCGCATATCCACCAGCGCCACCCGATCCTGCAGATCGGCGATGGTCCTCGCCGTGCTGGCCCGGACGACCCCGGCGCGCTGCGGCATGGCGCGGCGCAGGGCCTCGAGCTGCCGTGAACGCTGCTG
>CBDTYJ010000525.1:0-1591 GCA_965364575.1 uncultured Gammaproteobacteria bacterium | reverse complement strand
GCCACAAGGCGCCGGCGCTGGCCGTGGTCTCGGTCTCATCGCCGGCTTTCTTGGCGTAGAAGGCGTATTCCGGATGATAGTTCCGGCAGACGATGGACCCCTCGACCCAGTGCGCTACCACCGCATTGTTGCGCTCCGCCTCCAGTGCCGCCTGCACGGATTGCCTGAAGTCCAGAAGCTTTAGCGGGATCAGGCGGCGGATCTCCGCGTCGTCGGCGATGACGTCGTGCTCCAGCCCGTCGATCAGGGCCCGGGCAATGGGGGTAGGGACCGAGGTCACCAATCTGAGCCAGTAGGAGGACAAACGCGGTGTCAGCACGGGCAGGCTCAGCAGACGGAAGCGCCTGCCGACCAGCTCGCCGTACTGGCGCATGAGCGCCTCGTAGGTGAGCGTCTCGGGCCCGCCCACGTCGTAGGTGCGGCCGGCCGCCTCCGGCAGCGCGGCGACCCCGATCAGATAATCCAGCAGGTTATCCAGCGCGATGGGCGTGGACCGGGACTGGACCCAGCGCGGCGTGACCATCACCGGCAGATAATTGACCAGGTCCCGGATGACCTCATAGGCGGCGGAACCCGGACCGACGATCATGCCCGCCCGGATCTCCGTCACCGGCACCGTCCCTTCCCGCAGCACGTCGCCGGTGGCGGCCCGGGATGCCAGGTGCTGGGACTTGGGCGACTCGGGGATGAGGCCGCCCAGATAGACGATGCGGCCGACGCCTGCTCGGGCCGCGGCGGCGGCGAAATTGCGTGCCGCCTCGATATCCAGCCGGGCGAAATTCCGACCGGCGGCCATGGAATGGACCAGGTAGAACGCCACGTCGATGCCCTGGAGCACCGGATCGAGACTCTCGGGCTTCAATGCGTCGGCCTCGACCAGTTCCACCTCATGCCAGCCGCGCGCTTCCAGCACCTCCCGATGACGCGCCGAGGCCCGCACGCGCCAGCCACCTTTCTGCAGGCGCGGCGTCAGATTGGTGCCGATATAGCCGCTGGCACCGAAGACCAGCGCCGTGCCTGATTTTTCCATTCCCGTGTCTCCCCTCAGGCCAGCCGGCCTCGATGCTCCGGATCATCGCTGCGATCCGACACGCTAACCGCTCGCCGCCGTGAACGCCAAGGGCGCCGCCCCCGGGTCTGACGCGACATGCCGGCGGCGACGATTCAGCGATGCCATATCGGAGTCACAGCGAACCCGCACCTTGAACTTGCGTGGGTCCGACCGATTATTTCGGGCACGATGATATCCGTCCCGGCGGCACGGATGGAGGGACGCTTAAGCGGATTTGGTATATTCCCCCAACGATTCCGGCCCAGACCCCGCGCGCACGATTCCCCGGCCAGACCATGCTGAGTACCATCAAACAGTTTGTAAAACTCGAATCCACCAGCGGCATCCTGCTCGTGTTCGCCGCGTTCGCGGCGATGATCGTGGCAAATTCACCCGCCGCGGTCATTTACGACAAGCTCATTACGCTGCCGGTCGAGGTCCGGGTCGGTCCGCTGGAGATCGCCAAGCCCTTGTTGCTGTGGATTAACGACGGCCTGATGGTGTTGTTCTTCTTCCTGGTCGGACTGGAGCTCAAGCGGG
>CBDTYJ010000524.1:0-1591 GCA_965364575.1 uncultured Gammaproteobacteria bacterium | reverse complement strand
CAGCTCCTCCGGCAGGATCAGCAGGCGGAACCCGTTTTGCCATTGCAGCACGTAGTTTTCCTTGGCCGTCTGGGCACCATTCTCGTCGACCCTATAGGGGCCGAGGATGGAACGGAAGGTCATGGTCCCGAGTTGCTCGCGGACCGCGTTCCGGTCCAGTGATCCGGCCAGGCGGACCGCCGCTTCCAGGACCTGGCCGCCAGCATAGCCATAGGCCGCGTGGACAGCCGCGTTGGCGCCGAACTTGGCCTTGTACCGATACGAAAAATCGTAGGCCATCGGCAGGAACCCGCTGCGCATCCAGGCGACGACGCCCATCACGTTCTCGGCGTCTTCCCCGAGCGCGACGCCGAATTCTCTTTGGGACGGCCCCACCGTCAGGGCGACGATCCCGGGGGTGAGGCCGGCTTCCCGGACCGCGCCGACCATCCGCACCGAATCGTCCAGATAGGTGCCGCCGATCAGGACCTCGGGATCGGCGGCGGCCAGCGACTCTATCAATGGCTCGAAGTCCTCGGTCTGCCCGGGATACTCGGCGTCGAAGACGACCACCATCCCCAGTTCCCGGGCTTTGCTGCGGGCGCCTTCCGCCACCTCCCGCGTGAACTCGGCATCGGCATGGAGTATGGCAACCCGGCTGAGTCCCTGCTCGTGGGCGAACTCCAGCGGAAGATCCATGTATCCGGCCGCCGGTGTATCGATCTGGAAGATATTGCTGAAACCCCGGGACCAGATCTTGCTCGCGGCCGCCCCGGTCGCCACCATGGGAAAGCCGTGCCGCTCGGCTACCTCGCTCGCCGCGTAGGTGATGTCCGAACTGTAAGGACCCAGCAACAGATCGACCCGGTCTTCGGTGATCAGCCGTTCGTAGAGACGCGCACTGGTCTGAGGATCGGACTCATCGTCATAATGGACGATCTCCACCTTGCGGCCGAGGAGTGCGCCGCGGCGATTGACGTCGTCCGCCCACATCTGCATGCCCTGGAGCTGGTCCAGGCCCAGGAGCTGGTACTCACCCGACAACGAGACCGTGGCGCCGACGCGGATCGGCGGCGGCGCCTCCGCCGCCGAGATCCCGACGGTCAAAAGCCCGGCCAGGGCGGCGATGTATGTCAGCAGGCGTCTCATGGCTATCGCTCGATGTCCAGTTCGCGTTTGGTCGTGATGAGCATCCGCACCATCCGGTACTCGAAGGGGGACCCTGTCTCGTAATAGCGGAAAGCCACGTTGGCGCGCGTGTCGAGGATGAACAATGTGGTCCACACCACTTCGTGCCAGGTATCGGGGACTGAACTGGGGTGCGCTGTGGAGGAGCGTGTTCAGATTGAGGAAATTGGTGAAGAAATTGTGGATGCTGCGCTCCACCGGCGCCGGGGTCACGGCCCGATATCCATTGGTCACGGGCAGAAGAAAGTTCCTGTCGACGAATGCATTGAAGCGATAGACGCGGCGGTTGAATCCCTGCCAGGGATCGTAGACGTCACCGACGTGGGTCACGCCCGGCTGCAGCACTCTTTCGGCCGAGAACACCGGTGACTCCGGCTCGTCACCTTCTATGATCGGGGCCGTGCTGCATCCGGCGCCCAGTCCG
>CBDTYJ010000523.1:0-1592 GCA_965364575.1 uncultured Gammaproteobacteria bacterium | reverse complement strand
GACGCGACACTGACTGGGAAAAAGCGATGATCCTCTACCCTGCAATTGACCTCAAGGATGGGCAGGCCGTCCGCCTCGTGCACGGCGACATGGCGCGCTCCACCGTCTTCAATGACGATCCCGCCGCGCAAGCGCGCAGCTTCGTCGAAGCCGGCTGCGAATGGCTGCATCTCGTTGATCTCAACGGGGCTTTTGCCGGTGAGCCGGTCAATGCCGCCCCCGTCGAAGCGATCCTCGAAGCCTGCCCGGTACCCGCGCAGCTCGGCGGCGGCATCCGCGATATGGCCACCATCGAACGCTGGCTCGACAAGGGTCTTGCCCGCGTCATCCTCGGCACCGTCGCTGTGGAGAACTCCGACCTCGTCCGCGATGCCGCCCGCCGCTTCCCCGGCCAGGTCGCCGTCGGCATCGACGCGCGCAACGGGCGCGTGGCCACCAAGGGCTGGGCCGAGGAAACCGACGTGCAGGTCACTGATCTGGCACGTTCTTTCGAGGATGCGGGCGTTGCCGCCATCATCTACACCGACATCCTGCGGGACGGGGCGATGGGCGGCCCGAACATAGCCGCCACCGCCGATCTGGCACGGGCAGTCTCCATCCCCGTCATTGCCTCGGGCGGCGTCTCCTCGCTGCAGGATCTGATGTCGCTGAAGGAAACAGGCGTGATCGCCGGGGCGATATCGGGCCGCGCGCTCTATGACGGTGCCATCGATGTCGCAGAGGCCTTGCGCAGCTTGAAAGATTAACCGCGCCCCGTCCCCGCCGGGACAGCGGCGCGACCCGACTTCACTTTGCCCTGAAAACTCCCCCCGGAGGGCCGCTGCGCCATCTTGCCCCCCGCCCCGCCATCGCCTACACCGCTGATATGCTGAAAACCCGCATCATCCCCTGCCTGGACGTCGCCGAAGGCCGCGTCGTCAAGGGCGTAAACTTCGTCGATCTGCGCGACGCGGGCGATCCGGTGGATGCCGCCATCGCCTACGACGCAGCCGGCGCCGATGAACTGTGCTTTCTCGATATCACCGCGACCCATGAAAACCGCGCCACCATGTTCGACGTGGTCACCCGCACCGCGGAGCATTGCTACATCCCGCTGACCGTGGGTGGCGGCGTGCGCACCGTGGCGGATGTCCGCGCGCTGCTCCTGGCGGGGGCCGACAAGGTCTCCTTCAACTCCGCCGCGGTGGCCAACCCGGATGTCGTCGCCGAAGCCGCCGACCAGTTCGGCAGCCAATGCATCGTCGTGGCCATCGATGCCAAGACCGTGACCCCCGGCAAATGGGAGATTTTCACCCATGGCGGACGCAAGGCCACCGGTATCGACGCCGTGGAATTCGCCCGCACCGTGGTCGCCAAGGGAGCGGGCGAGATCCTGCTCACCTCCATGGACCGCGACGGCACCCGCGCGGGCTTCAACCTGCCCCTGACCCGCGCCATCTCCGACGCTGTGAGCGTGCCGGTGATCGCCTCGGGCGGTGTCGGCACTCTGGATCACCTGGTCGAAGGCGTGACAGAAGGTGGCGCATCGGCGGTTCTGGCCGCCTCGATCTTTCATTTCGGCGACTTCACCATCGCCGAGGCCAAGGCGCATA
>CBDTYJ010000522.1:0-1593 GCA_965364575.1 uncultured Gammaproteobacteria bacterium | reverse complement strand
GCGCCCAGTCCGGCCATCAGGATAAGGGCGACAGACCCACTGTAACGACCGATCGCATTCATCTCAGGGCGCCGCCCCCGGATCCATGATCGACAGCATGCGGCCGATGTAATCGCGGGACTCCATGTTCCCCATGTGGCCGCCGCGCGGGAAGATGGTCGCCCGCTCGCCGAACATGTCCTCGAGTATCTCGATCTCGCCGGCCTCGAGGATAAGATCGTCGGCATTGTGTATGAGATAGACGTCTTCGGCGTCACGGAGGTAGTCACCGATCGTAACCAGGCTCATCCGCTCGATCAGCTCGCCGCGCGACAGCCCGGGTTCGAGACTGGCCCGATATGGATAGAAGTACGCATGGAAGTAGTCGGTAAAGCCCAGCCGCATGGCCACTTCGTTGTAGACCCCGAGATCGGTATTGCGGGTCAGCGTCACGTTTCTGGGCTTGATGAAGCCGAAGTCGGTCATCACATCGGAGGTAAACGCCATGTTGGCCGACGCGATGCGGAACACCAGCCCGATCAGGGATGCGAGCACCTCGTCGGTGGGGCGCAGGACCTCGAAGGCTTTGTAGAGCAGCTCCTCGTCGAAGCGGACCGAGTCCGATAGCCGGTAAGCCTGGCCGACCGCATCGACGATCTTCTCGTAGAACGCATCGAAATTGTCAGGACCGCCCGGGATGTTCTCCAGCATTCGGTCGAGCAGGGAGATCGAGCTGTAAAGCCGCACTGGCGGGTTCATCATCAGCACACGCCGGAAATCGAAGACCTTCTGTTCAGCGTCAAGGTAGCTGACGTGGGCAGCGTTGAAGGCGCCAAGGCTGTAGCCCGCCAGGTAATAGTCCGTGATCTCCAGCCTGCCCTGGAGCTCATCCCGGATCTTCTGCATCGCCCGGTAGAGATCCCGGGCATCTTCGAAGGCGCCGCCGGGGACGCCGCTGCTGGAGGCCGCGACGACAAAATTGGCACTCACCGGCGAGCCGAGCGCCACCACGTGAAAACCTTTGGAATAGAACGCCCGGGCGGCCAGCCAGTTCTTGCTCCCGTCGTGGGCCGCGCCGGTACCGGCGATGGTGAATATCAGCGGCGCCGGGCCCCGCTGGGCGGCGTAGGAATAGCGCAGCTCCTGGTCGTACCAGAGGGCGTCGGGCGCCTCGCGCTCGAGGACCCGGATACTGCGTCGCTTGAAAGGGACGTCAGCGGGCACCGGCGCCTTGAGCGGCGCCGGCGTACCTACGACCGTGGCCAGGAAAGGATCGGCGATGGGGTAATCGTAGGCGGCCGCGGTCGAGGCCCAGAAGAGCGCCAGTGCAAACCACAGTCCGGACAGGACCGGTTTGGTTCCGGATTTGGCCATCAAACTCCACCCCAGATTTGGCACGAGGATAGCAAATAGCCTGGTAGATGAAACGGTTTTCAGCATGTAGCGTCAGGGAGACCGCGGTTGCGGTGGAAGCCGGGGGACCCGTTCAGCTAGAATCGCGGTCCCGCCACGACGCTGGAATGACGATGGCCTACCGATTGAACCTGGAAAAACCGCTCTCCAGCGAGCTTGTCCGGGTCGCCCGGGGGCAGATCGAAGGGGCCATCAAGGACA
>CBDTYJ010000521.1:0-1595 GCA_965364575.1 uncultured Gammaproteobacteria bacterium | reverse complement strand
CTTCCAGGTGCCCAGGCCCAGCGCCGGCATGCAGCTGTCCCTTCCCATGTCGAAACTCTTCACCGCCTCCCTCCTTGCTGTGTGTCCCCGGCGTCCGTCTGACGGACCGGGCGCATTGCCCCTCAGGGTTGCGGCTAGTATAAGCACATGACTGCCAGCCGCCGTGTGAGAACGGCACCCGACCGCCCCCGATCAACCGGCTTTTTCCGGAGCCTTCGGCACCGACAGAACCATCAACATGCGTCATCTCCGCCCCGCCGCAATGCAGCCATGAGAAGGCTCTCGACCCGGGTCCCGACACCCCTGCTGATCGTCTTCGGCCTGGTCAACCTGCCTCTGTCCATGCTGCTGTCGCCGACGGCGGCGATCCTGCCGGCCTACTATCTCGACTACAGCGCGGTGACCCTGGCGGGCCTCGCGACCGCCACCCTGGTGGCGCGCATATTCGACGGCTTTACCGACCCGCTGATCGGCTTCCTGTCGGATCGCACCGGCCGGCGCAAGCCCTGGATGATAGGGGGCGCCCTGTTGATCGCGGCCAGCGTCTGGTTTCTCTACAACCCGGGACCGGACGCGGGTCTGCCCTACCTGCTGCTGTGGTACATGGCCGTGACGCTGGGCTGGACCCTCGTGGAGATCCCGCACACCGCCATGGCGGCGGAACTCTCCAGCGACTATCAGGAGCGATCCCGGATCGCCCTCTGGCGCCAGCTGTTGGGTTTTGTCGGCGGCGTGATGTTCATGGCCTCGCCCATGCTCCTGGTCGGCGGTACGACCTCGTTCGACCCCGAAGTCATGGGGGTGCTGTCGATCTTCATTATGTTGGCGCTGCCCGCGGCAGTGGTGCTGATGTGCTGGCTGGTGCCGGAGCCCCGGCGGCGAGTCCGGACGCGCCGCCTCGGCATCGTCGATCTCTGGCTCGCGCTGCGCAATACGCCGCCGTTGCAGTACTTTCTTATGACCCAGATCCTGTTCGGGCTCGCCACCGGCGCCGTGGCCAGCCTGTTCGTTATCTACGCCGGGCGATACCTGGATCTGTCCGACAGGATCCCCCACATCGCCATGCCCATGACGCTGGCCATGGCGGCGGGGATGCCCTTGTGGCTGCAGATCATGAAACGGGTGGACAAACATCGCGCCTGGGCCGCCGCGGGGGTCGGCATGATCGCAACCCTCGCACTGGTGCCGGCTATCGCTCCCGGACCGGGCGCCCTGGGACCGATGATCGCCATCATGGTCTCTTTCGGGTTCTTCCTGGGTCTGTCCTCGATCGCGCTGCCGTCGCTGCTCGCCGATCTGGTGGATTACGACCTGTGGAAGAATGGCAAGGACCGGGCGGCCATATTCTTCTCGTTCCAGGCGCTGGTCACCAAGCTTAACCAGGCGGTCGGCGGCGCCATCGCGCTGTTCATCCCGACGCTTTTCGGGTTTTCCGGCAAAGGAGACCTGACGGCGGATTCGGCGCTGGGGCTGCAGCTCGCCTTCATCGCCTGGCCGAGCCTCCTGCTGGTGCCGATGATCGCGCTGGCATGGCGTTATCCGCTGGATCGACGGGCACACGGTATCCTGTCGCGGCGGCTGCAGTCCCGGCCGGG
>CBDTYJ010000520.1:0-1606 GCA_965364575.1 uncultured Gammaproteobacteria bacterium | reverse complement strand
CCGACCATGAAGTCGTTCACCCGCGCAAAGCTCGTATTCAGCAAGTCATTAAACAGACTGACGATTTCGTAGTCGCTCATGGTCATTAGCCCCCTTCGTCGCAGCGCGAGGGACACGCTGTTCCCATCGCGTCAAGTGGTTGCCCAGCCGAATTCGCCCGGATGGCCGGATAGCAGATGGTGTTGATCAGACGATTCTATCTACACATCGTCGCTGCGACCCGCTGCGGACATCGACGAAGAGCTGGTGAGGGCGGGAATCCGGCTCCGCTCGAGAGCAGATGCCTGGTGGGTCGTCCATTGGCCGATGACGAGGGAATATTTAGTTGAACCCTAAACTTTATTAGTTTAACATTCAACTAAATTCGTCTGCCGGAGCCAGGACATGGGCCCGATTCAAAGGAAGAAACTCCAGGCCTCTTCGTGGTTCGCCGTCGTGCGGGCCTATCAGGAATGTACGCGCCGCTACGGTCAGCTCCTCAAAAATTTCGATCTGACCATCCCCCAGTTCGACGTGCTGAGCGCGATCCATCGACTCGCCGATCGCGCCACGCCAAAGGCCATCGCCGATGAGCTGCTGGTAACGCGGGGCAACATCACCGGCGTGCTGCACCGGCTGCAGGAACGGGCGCTGATCCGCACGCGGCACAACGAGCAGGACGGCCGCTCCTTTGTCTGCGAGCTCACCGCGGACGGACGGGAACTGCTCCGGCAGGCGCGCGGTGCGGCCGCATTGTTTATCGACGCCCAATTGGCGCCGTTCGACGATGCCGCCCTCCGTGAGACCGAGAAGCAGATGAATCGGATGCGGTCCCATCTACAGTCTGTCGACCCGGACGCCATCTTCCGGCGTGCCCTGGGCGACGGCGACCAGAACAGGAAGAACCCCTTATGAGCATCGACGAAACACCGATATCGCTGGCGCCACCGAAGCGCAGCGCCCTGCTGCTGGAGAGCCGCACGGCCATCGATCTCCTGCGGATGACGGCGCCGCTGGTGGGGGTGCAATTCACGCGTCCCGCAGTCCGCGACGGATGCCATATCATCGTGGTACCCGGGTTCGGCGCGGACGATCGTTACACGGCACCGCTCAGGCATTATCTCCGCCGACTGGGCTTTTCGGCCGAGGGCTGGGGACTCGGCAAAAACCTGGCCGGCATCGATCTCCCGCACACCCTCGAGGATCTCTCAGAAGGCTGGGACGTCTCCCACAAACCCGACTACCGGGGCGAGGGCTCGGTGCCCTATCTTGCCGACCGCCTCGCCGACCGGGTGCGAGAGCGGCAGGCGGCGTCGGGCAAGCCGGTCACCCTGATCGGCTGGAGTCTCGGCGGATATCTGTCCAGAGAGGTGGCCCGGGACCTGCCGGAGATCGTCGACCGGGTGATCACCATGGGCTCGCCCACGGTCGGCGGACCCAAATACACTGCGGCGGCACCGTTCTTCCGCAAGCGCGGGATGGATCTGGACTGGATCGAACAGGAAGTCAGTAAGCGCGAGTCCAGGCCGATCCGCCAGCCCATCACCGCCATTTACAGCCGAACCGATGCGGTCGTGAGCTGGCAGGCGGCCATCGATCGTTACAGCGAGAACGTACGTCACGTGGA
>CBDTYJ010000519.1:0-1615 GCA_965364575.1 uncultured Gammaproteobacteria bacterium | reverse complement strand
GGTGTCGGCCAGCCAGCTGACATTGATCACCACGTGCCCGAATCCGGCCGCCGCCAGGGCTTCCAGCTGCCATTCGATCATGGGTTTGCCGGCCACGGGCAGCAGCGGCTTGGGCACGGTGTCGGTCAGGGGCCGCATCCGCTCGCCACGGCCGGCGGCGAGGATCATCGCCCGCCCCGGCGGAGCGCCGGCGGGTCCTGTTTCGGCACCGGCGGCGGGCTTTGAACTTTGACCCCCGGTCATGGTCGCTACGCTCCGTCGTTGAAGGGTTCCGGCAAGTGTGCCATGTTAGCGCCAGTCCACACCAAGGCCGCGAGAATGAGAACAGCAAGACTCGCGCCGGCAGTGCTCGCGCTGCTGATGCTGAGCCAGATCCCGGCGGTATCGGCCGAACCGAAGGACTGCCCGCAGCCGGTGGTCGAACCCCTGTCGGACGACAGCGAGAACGGCAAGCTCTCGGTCACTGCCGATCGGGCGGAGGTGACACGGGAGGGCGTGTCCGTATTCACCGGCAGCGTGGAACTCGCCCAGGGTTCTCAGCGGATAGAAGCGAACCGCCTCCATTACGACCCCGAGGCCAGCATCGTCACCATCGAGGGCGAGGCCAGCTTCAGCGAACCGCGGATGCGGGTGGATGCCCGCGATCTCAGCTACAACACCGAGACCCAGGAGGCGCAATTCCGGGACGGCGATTTCGTGCTGCCCGGTCGCCCCGCGCGAGGCAGCGCGGACCGGATCCGCATCCGCGGCGACGGCAAGGTCAAGCTCGACGACGTCACCTACACGACCTGTATGGACGACGACCCCGACTGGGAATTCTCGGCGGACAAGCTGGAACTGGACACCAGGGAATCGACAGGCAACGCCCGCGGAGTGAAACTGGATTTCCTCGGTGTCCCGGTCGCCTATCTGCCATACGTCACCTTCCCCCTCGACGACCGGCGCAAGTCCGGTCTGCTGTTCCCCGAGTTCCGCAACTCGGACAGCTCCGGCACCGAAGTCCGCGTTCCGTTCTACTGGAATATCGCGCCCAATTACGACGCGACCATCACCCCACGGATCATGTCCAAGCGCGGCGTGCTATGGATGAACGAATTCCGCTATCTGCGCCCGGCCAGCGAGGGCCGGCTGGAGGTGGAATACCTTCACAGCGATAACGAGAGCGGCGGCAACCGGCGACTCACCAGCTGGAAGCACGACGGCCGTTTCCGCGAAGGCTGGCGTTTCTACACCGACATATCGGAGGTCTCGGACAAACAATATTTCGAGGACCTGGGCACCAGCGCCAGCGCTACCAGCCAGACCCATCTGTTACGCAATGTCGAGCTCGAATATCTGGCCGACAACTGGCAGATGGTGCTGCGCGGGCGCAACTACCAGACCATCGACGACGAGATCATCTCGGCCGACAAACCCTACGAGCGCCTGCCACAGCTGCTGTTCAACGGCTCCCTGCCCACAGGCCTCGGTGCACTGCGCTTCGACTGGGAAAGCGAGGTGGTGAATTTCCGCCGCGATGCCGGCATCGACGGTATCCGCGCATCGGTCGAGCCCGGGCTGCGGCTGCCGATCGAAGGCCCCGGCTACTTCCTGGTGCCGAAAGTCGCCTGGCGCG
>CBDTYJ010000518.1:0-1616 GCA_965364575.1 uncultured Gammaproteobacteria bacterium | reverse complement strand
CGCGAGTCGGCGACAACTCTATAACTTATCCGGCGGCAAAGCAGCGGGCCACCGACGGCAGACTCCCGGTGGACCCGGGCAGACGGTGTGCTTATTCTTCCTGCAGGCTGGGAGTGATGTTGTGTACACGAGCTTGAAAAGCGCCGCGATGGCTATCGTGACTGTCATCGGGTTCCCGATCGCGGTGCGGGCCTGCCCCTGATGTCGGCGGACAAGACTGGCATGGCGCGCACCCAGGATCTGCAAGACGAGCGCTTCATGCGCCGGGCCCTCGAGCTGGCTGAGCGTGCCCGGGCGGAGGGCGAGGTCCCCGTCGGCGCCGTCCTGGTGCAGGATGGCGAGATCATCGGTGAAGGCTGGAACCGGCCCATCGCGAGCCACGACGCCAGCGCCCACGCCGAGATCCAGGCCATCCGGTCAGCCGGTTCCGCAGCCGGCAATTATCGGCTCGGTGGGAGTACCCTGTATGTGACCCTGGAGCCGTGCGCCATGTGTGCCGGGGCAATGGTCCATGCACGCATCGCGCGCCTGGTCTTTGGCGCGCAGGATCCGAAGACCGGCGCCGCCGGGAGCGTGTTCGACCTGGTCCGTGCGCCCGAGCTCAACCATCAGTTGGACGTGGACAGCGGGGTGCTGGGGGAAGATTGTGGGGAACTGCTGAGGGACTTTTTCAGACAGCGACGCTGAGTTCAGGCGGCGTCCTTGTCCGGAGACACTTCTTCTGTCCCCAGTTCGTCCGGGTCCTCGTTGTCGGCCGTCACCGGCGCGTCGGTGTCGTCGGCGGTGAGCCAGAGCAGGACCTCGTAATAACTACGGATATTGTCCACGTAGTGCACCGGCGCCCAGCCGCGGGCATAACCGTGCCGGACCCGGCTGTACCACTTCCGCTGGGTCAGCAAAGGCAGGCTTTCGCGCACGTCGGACCAGCTGTCCGGATCGCCTCCGCGTATTTCCGTGATGATCCGGGCATCTTCCAGATGTCCCCAGCCGATGTTGTAGGCTGCCATGGCCAGCCAGGTGCGGTCGGGCTCCGGAATCCGCTCCGGAATCCGGTTGAGGACCCGCCGCAGGTAGCGGGCCCCGCCGTCGATGCTCTGGCGGGGATCTTCGCGGTCTTCGATGCCGAGACTGCGCGCGGTGGTGTTAGTCAGCATCATCAGGCCGCGCACGCCGGTCGGAGACACCGCGCGCGGGTTCCAGTGGGACTCCTGATAGCCCACCGCTGCCAGCAGCCGCCAGTCCATCCCTACCTTTTCGGCGGCCTCCTGGAACCATACCCGATAGCGCGGCAGTCGCCGTTCGATGTGCCGGAGGAAAGTCCGGGCGCCGACGTAGTCAAAATCTTCGGTATGGCCGAAATAACGGTCTTCCAGTGCGGCCAGCAGACCATTGCTGCGCACCTGTTCGAAATAGCGCGCCACGGCGTCCCGCAGAGAGCCGTCGTATCCGGGCTTCATGGCCCAGGCCAGCTGCTGAGGCTCGCCCAGCTCGAAAGCAACACGGACCTCCGGATGGAAATACTGGCTGACCTCGATGGCGCTGGAGTCCGCCACGGTGAAGCGGAGTTCGCCGTTCGAGACCCGCTCCAGCAGCTCCTCCTCGTCGGCGATGGGATG
>CBDTYJ010000517.1:0-1617 GCA_965364575.1 uncultured Gammaproteobacteria bacterium | reverse complement strand
ATTGGGGCACGAACGCCTCGCCAGTCGCCGTCCGCACCCAGTTACTGCCGGCGGCGGCCACGAAGCCCTGTGCATAGTCGGGGCGATCGGGCTGGATATCGATCCCGCCACCGGTGCTGAAGCTCCATCGTCCGGGCCGGGAAGGCGTAAAGCGGAACCGCGTTTCGCCGCGATCCTCGAAGGTCAGGGTCCGGTGGGTCTCGCCTCCGGCATGGCGGATGGTCACCTCTTCGTAGGGCTTCCCGTCCACGACCACTTCGTAGCATTCCCAGACCGGCCGGCGCGCCGCTGCCGGATCGAGACAGTGCTCGTCATAGGTCGCACCCAGTACGCGGGAATTGTCGGTCCCGGAATAGAGGATGGACTTGACGGCCAGCAGGCCGAGGGCGATCAGCAAGGCCAGCAGGAGCGCCATCCGGGTCCCGATGGGCACGCGCCGGGCTTGGGGTGCGGGGCTATTCACGGCAAAATCCTAGCACCGCGTCACACAAATGGCGCGCCCGGCGCCCTGTCCGTCCGGAAACACTGGAAATAATCTGTCATCAGTCACATAAACCCCGGGTTCGAGGCGTTAGAATACCGCCTTCCAATTCGCCGCTCCATATCGGAGCCACCTCAAACCTCACTGATTTGAAAGGATTATTTGTCCAATGACCAAGCGGATTTGTGTGATCGGTAATTTTTCCGGCCGCAACGCGGGCGACGCCGCCATCCTCGGGGGCCTCCTCAAGGACGTGACCGCCGCCTACGGCCCGATGAAATTCGACGTGCCGACCATCAATCCGGGCTTCGTCCTCCGGCAGTATCCGGAGTATGACGTGGAGCCGGTGGGCATGCTGCCGTGGAATCTGAGCGTCAAGATCTTCGGCCTGCCGATCGTCCGCTCGATCCGCCGCTCAGATCTGGTCATGGTCACCGACGCCATCCTGTTCGACCACAAGCTGTTCAATCCGCTTTTCAATTACCTTTCGACCATGTCGCTGGTCCTGCCCATGGCCAAGCGCCGCGGCACGCCGGTGGTGCTCTATAACGTCAGCCTGGGGCCGGCCAAGACCAAGACCGGCAAGGCCTGTCTGCGCCGGGTGCTCGAGGCCTCGGACGAGATCATCCTGCGCGACACGGAATCTCTGGGCGAGATTCCGCCGGACGGCGGGTTCGAGCCCCGCATACGCAGCGGCGCGGATTGCGCCCTGAGCATCGATCCGGCGGGAGCCGAGAGAGTGGACCAGATCGTTTCCGAGGAGGACCTGAGCCCGAACGGCAATCCCTTCCTGACCTGGAACGCAAACAGCTACATCGACGTCTTCGTGCGGGAGAAGGGCCAGCGCACGGGCATGGAGGAGTTCGCGGCCCTGGTCAGCAAGGCCGTCAACCAGGTCCTGCGGCGGCTGGACGCCAACATAGTCTTCGTGGTCACCCAGCCCATGGATACGAAGATCAACGACATGATCGTGGCCGGTATCGATCAGCCGGAGCGGATCCGGCGTATCTCCAACACGAAATATTCCTTCACGGAACTCGCGGGGGTCTTCTCCCGGGCCCAGATCCACGTGGGCATGCGGACCCATTCCCTGATCCTGGCGTCGTCCGTGGTCACGCCCGTGGTGGGCATCATCG
>CBDTYJ010000516.1:0-1628 GCA_965364575.1 uncultured Gammaproteobacteria bacterium | reverse complement strand
GCTGACCTCGAAGTGGGCGGTGTAGGAACCGGAGATCCAGCGCGTGTTCAGCTCTCCCCACCATTCGAACCCGGCCTGCCCGAACCACTGGGACGGCAGGTTGTTGGTCTCGTCGTTGGCCACCCACTGGCTGTAGATGGCCCAGGGTCCGTCGCCCCAGGGCGAGGCCCAGCGGAAATCGATGGCCGCCAGCTGGTTGCTGGGATCGTTGCCGGGGGTGATGTCGCCCTCGCCGGTATTGTCCTTGGCGATGATGATGTCCCAGAGGGCGTCGGCGTCGCAGGGCCGGCCGGATCCGCACCAGATCGCCGACCGGGTGAGGCCGATCTCCACCGACTGCCAGGGCCGGAATCCGACCCGGAATGCCAGCAGCCGGGCGTTGTCCACGGCCCGGTCATCGCCGAGAAAGCCCCAGAACAAAGAATAGTTCCAGGGCCCGATCCAGCTCAGCCACTTCGTCTCGAAGGCTTTCGCCACGTTCCGCTCCAGGGCGAACCCGCCGACCGGCCGGGCGGCACTCGAGTAGATCAGCGTGTTGTCCCAGCTCGGCCCCCACCAGCGGTCGATGGCGCCGGCGGACAGAATCTGGTTCGCGAACGTGACCGCCGCATAGGAGCCGTCCATGCGCCAGTGCTGGTTATCGGGTTCCTCCGGGTCGCCGATGTAGCTGGCCTGGGCCCTGACGGCGAACCGGCCGCCCGTCCAGGAGGCACCGGCGCGGATTTCCCCTTCCTCCCGGGGTGTGTCTTCGAAGGTGCGCAGCCAGAAGTCGTCGGTCCGCGCGCTGATTTCCGCATTGGGCTGGATCCCTGACAGGTCTTTGTTGGCCCGGATCCGGTCCCGGACGCGCTGGAAAGCCGCCCGCGGACCCGCCGGCAAACCATTGATCTGACTGATATCCGCTTCCGCCAGATCGGCGTCCAGGGTGGCCCAGGTGATCGGCCAGGTCGTGACCGGAGAACGGATGATGCCCGCATCGGCCAGCAGCTGGACGTCGTGCCGCAGGATCAGGTCGCCGGGCGGCGCCCACGGGTCGGCAGCGGCGGCCACCGGCAACACGAGAGCCGCGGCCAGGCCCAGCAAACGTCCGGCTTTGTTCATCCCTGTCCCCATTGGCTGGCCATTAACTGGCCCCTGACTGGACCGGCAGGCCGGGATCTTGCGCCCCGGGTCACCCCCGAAGGCACGCATGATAAGGACGGCGGGTCCGGTAGCGCAACCGGGCCGGGATGCGGCTGCACATGGCTTGAGCCTGGGACCTGAGGATGCGGCCCGGTGACGGGCAGCAGATCGGACTACACGGGGCTGGGACGGACCCTGCGAGCGCGGCGATCCGGATGGGACTATTCGCCGGCTTCCATTTCCCTGGCCAGCTTCTTGCCGAGCTCCACCCCCCACTGATCGAAGGAATTCACGCCCCACACGACGCCCTCCACGAACACCTTGTGTTCGTACAGCGCTACAAGCTTACCGAGCGTCTTGGGGTCCAGGCGGCGGAAACGGATCAGGCTGCTGGGCCGGTCGCCCGGGTGGATCTTGTGGGGGGTCAGAGTCCGGATCTCGGCCCTGGACATGCCCCGGCCCTCCAGATCGGCCCGGACCTCCTCTGCGGTCTGGCCGAATGCCAG
>CBDTYJ010000515.1:0-1638 GCA_965364575.1 uncultured Gammaproteobacteria bacterium | reverse complement strand
GCCCTAGTCCGGCGTCCCCATGCCAACTTCGTCTCCGCCCCGACACGTATTATTGACCTGGCTCATTGAACTCCCGGCCTCTACGCGGTCTCATCATCGGACCGCCCTGAAGGATTCCGCCATGCTACCAGTTCATTTCCGCGCAGCCGTCGTTTCGGTCTTGTTGGCCGTCTGCGTCGCTGCCCCGGCCACCGCCGCGACGCGGAGCGTCGCGGCGGTAGACAGACCGACGCTCGGCGATGCCGATGCCCCGGTCGTGATCGTCGTATTCAGCGACTACCAGTGCACGTTCTGCAAGGCCTTCTTCGTCGAGCGGCTGCCCGAGATCAAGCGGGACTTTATCGATACCGGCAAAGTGCGGCTGGTCTCGCGCGACTTCCCCCTGCCGCGCCATCCGCGGGCACGACCTGCGGCGATGGCGGCGGCCTGCGCCGATCGGCAGGAGCGCTATTGGGACATGCACGAGATTCTGTTTGCCCACCAGGATCGGTTCTCCGATCAACAGCTGATCGGCTATGCGGATGAACTCGGGCTGGAGCCGGAAGCCTTCAAACGCTGTCTGGAGGATCCGGCTACCGGGGCACGCCTCGACGAGGATCTTGCCGAGGCACGTCGGGCCCGGGTCTCGGGCACGCCGGCGTTCCTGATCGGGACCGAGCAGGACGGGATCGTCTCGGGCACGCTGATCGTCGGCTTCCAGCCGGCCAGCGTCTATGCGGCGGAGATCCGGGAATACCTGGAAAAAGCCGCCGAATAGACCGGGTCGGGCGATGTAGCCCGGCCTGGTCCTGCCATTGGGGGGGGGAGATCGTGAGCGGAACGACGGCCCGTACGTTGGGCGCAAAGAAGCGCATCGCGCTGGTGGCCCACGACCATATGAAATCATCATTGTTGGCCTGGGTGCGCCGGCATCGGGAGGCCCTCGCCGGTCACATCCTGCTGGGGACCGGTACCACCGCCGCGCTGGTCGGAGAGCATACCGATCTCCAGGTCGAGGGCCTCATGAGCGGCCCCATGGGGGGCGATCAGCAGCTCGGCGCCCGTATCGCCGAGGGCAAGGTCGACGTCATGATCTTCTTCTGGGATCCGCTGCAATCGGTCCCCCACGACCCGGACGTGAAGGCGCTGCTGCGGCTGGCCACCGTGTGGAATATCCCGGTGGCGTGCAACGCGGCCAGTGCCGATTTCCTGATCGAGTCCCCGCACATGGCCCGGGACTATGAGGCCGAGGTCATGGACTACGGGGCCTACATGCAGGGGCGGGTCGCCGGCTCCTAGACCGTCCCGAGGCCCGTCAATCCTTCCGCTGCTGGCTGTCGAGCCATTCATTGAGTGCGCCGACGCCCCCGGTCCCCGCTATCGCGCCGAAGTCGGCCCGATATACCTTGACGTAGGAGACGCCGCGGGCCACCACATCCCATATCTTCCAGCCGCCGGGCGTGGCGCGCATCCGGTAGTCCACGGGGATTTCGCTGCCATCGGTCAGCCGCATCAGCGTCTTGACCACTGCCTTGTCCCGATCCAGCTCGTAGCTGTAGGAGCGGATTTCCAGGGTGTCGTCCCGGGCCGCAAGCAGGGCGTGGGAATAGACGCGGACCAGATAGCTGTAGAAGGCGGAGACGAATCCATCGCGTTCCG
>CBDTYJ010000514.1:0-1642 GCA_965364575.1 uncultured Gammaproteobacteria bacterium | reverse complement strand
TCGATCATCAAACTGCTGACCAGCTTCGCGGCCCTGGACATGCTGGGCCCGGCCTACACCTGGAAGACCCGAGCTTACCTGGGTGGCGAACTGGTGGATGGACGCTTGACCGGTGATCTGACTCTTCAGGGCGGCGGCGATCCCTATCTGACGACCGAACGCTTCTGGAGCTTCCTCCGGGATCTGCGCGCCCGCGGGCTGCGCGACATCGACGGCGACCTGGTCATCGACAACAGTTACTTCGAAGTGGATGGCGATGATCCGGGGAGCTTCGACGGTCAGCCGTTCCGCACCTACAACGTGAGCCCGGATGCGCTGCTGGTCAATCTCAAGGCGGTGGAATTCCGGATCTACCGGCCCTCGCCGGGCGCCCGTCCCCGGGTAGTGACGGATCCGGTGATCGCCGATCTGGAGATCGACAACCGCATTCGCACCGCCCAGGGTCCCTGCCGCGGATTCCAGCGGGGGGTAGCGATCGACCTGCCATCCGGGCTCGAGGGCAACACCGTCCAGCTGTCCGGCCGCTTCCCCAGCGGCTGCACCGAGTATTCCCTGTGGCGAACGGTCATGAAGCCGCCGGAATTCGCCTACGGCGTGTTCGAACCGCTCTGGCGCGAATTGGGCGGAAACCTGGCCGGGAAAGTCAGGACGGGACCGGTGCCGGAGCACACCGAACCCTTTGCCAGGGCCGAATCGGTGCCCCTGGCGGAGGTCGTACGAAACGTCAACAAGTTCAGCAACAACGTCATGACCCGTCAGTTGTTGCTCACCCTCGGCGCAGAGCAGGAGGGCGAGCCGGGCAACCGCATCAAGGGCCGGGCCGCCATCACCCGCTGGCTGGCCGATCAGGATCTGGAGATGCCTGAACTCCACCTGGACAATGGCTCGGGCCTCTCCCGGGAGACCCGGATCGCCGCAGGGAGCATGGCTAAGATGCTGCGGGTCGCCTGGCATCACCGGTATATGCCCGAGTTCGTCGCCTCCATGCCCCTGTCGGGCATGGACGGCACCTTGCGGAGCCGGTTCCGCAGCACCAGCCTGGCCGGGCAGCTGCACGCGAAGACCGGCCGTCTGGACCATGTCTACAGTCTCGCGGGATACGTGCAGGCCGCGTCCGGCAAGCGCTACATCGTAGTGGTGATCCAGAATGACCGGGACGTCCATCGCGGGCCGGGCCGCGAGCTCCAGGATGCCTTGTTGGGCTGGGTGTTCCGGCAATGACCCGCCAGCGCCACCCCGCGGCTCGCTGAGCCTGCCTTTCTGGCGCCGGACCGGGTCGGGCCCGGGCCGGACAGGATCGGATGCGGACCATCTCCACAGGCATCCCCTGACCCACTGCAATTGAGAATCATTGGCTTCCGGCTGCGCGCGGATGCTGCTGAGCAGCAAGGAAAAACATGCCCGGAAACGCCGTTGCAATTTGATCTAGATCAGCATGATCGGGAGGGGATCGCGCTATAAATGGTGGGCGGCGAACAACACCAAGAAATTCGCCGCCCGGACCCTGCAGGAGGATGTTTCCCGTCACCACACGATCGTTGCTGTGGCGGACCCGAGACACCAATTTCGCTAGCGCTCAAACCAGAGAGAAGAGGGAGTTGCCATGGCAGTTCAAGAAACCTTCTATGAGGTCATGCGGAAG
>CBDTYJ010000513.1:0-1643 GCA_965364575.1 uncultured Gammaproteobacteria bacterium | reverse complement strand
GCCTGCCCTCGTTGGCGAGGGCAGGCAGGCCAAGATGGGCAGCCACAAAGTCCTCAGGTGCGCCGCGGATTCTTCCTGACGAGGGCGAGGCCGCCGAGGCTCAGCGCGACGAGATCCAGCCATCCCATGGCGCCGATGCCACCGTCGCCGTCACCGCTGTCGCCGGCGGTGACATCGAGGCTGACGCTGGCCAGGTTGTTGGCGGGGTCCGGATCCGTCATGTCGCTGCTGAGGCTGGCGGTGATGGTCTTGGTGCCTTCGGTCTCGGCATAGAGCGTCACGCTGGCCTTGCCGGAGCTGCCGGCACCCATCTGCGGGATCGTGCAGCTCAGGCCTCCGGCCATCGGTTCGCACAGGTCACTGCCGACCGCGGTCAGGCTGGCCGGGAGGGTGACGCTGATCTGCACATTGTGAGCCTCACCCGGGCCCGCATCCGTGACCCCGATGTCGAGGCTGAATTTCCGTTTTTTCCGCACCTCCGGGCTGGCGACGTCCAGACTGATGCTCAGATCGGCGCCCAGCGGCACGGCGTTGATCGACACCGTGTCCGGAGCGCTCCGATTGGCCCCGTCGTCGACCACCAGCGTCGCCGTATAGATGCCGGTCACATCGGCCGTGAATCTGGGCGTCTCCGCCTGGGGGTCCGACAGCCTGGCGCGGCTGCCGGCCGGAACGGACAGCGTCCAGACGCAGGTCAGGGCAGCATCTTCCGGGTCGCTGCTGCGGCGACCGTCCAGGGTGACCCGGGTGCCGACTTCGACCGTCCGGTCGGGACCGGCTTCGGCCACCGGGGGATCATCGAACTCTGCGCTCGGCGCGGCGGTCGCGGGGCTGCTTTCCAGCTGACCATCGTTGACCACCAGCACGACCCGATAAACGCCTTCCACATCCGCGACGAAGCTCGGCGTGATTGCGGCCGGATCGCTCAGGACCGCCCCGCTGCCCGGCGGTGCGTCCAGGGTCCAGTGAAAGCTCAGGGCATCGCCCTCGGGATCGTGGCTGTCGCTACCGTCCAGCTCCACGATCTCACCCACACTCGCCGGCGCAGGATCGGCGATCACGGCGACCGGCGGTTCGTTGCGCATGGCGATGGCCTTGGCGAACATGGCCCGGACTGCGCCGCTCGATGAATCCTGCTCGCCCCAGACCGCGTACACCACGTTTCCGGCCGGGGTCGGGCGCAGCTGTGACTCGTAGCGGCTGTTGTCTCCCCGTCCAGGCACGTTGACCACGGGTTCGAAGCTGGCCGCCTTGTCGGTGGTGCGGGTGAAATAGATCTCCAGATCCCGCGCGCCACCGATATGATCGTAGACATTGGTCTCGGTGCCCCACGCCGCTACCAGCGTGTTCTTGTCCTGGCAGTCTTCCGGATTCTCCGGGTTGGCGCGGTCGGCGCAGCCGGGACCGCTGCCCGGCATCCCCATCAGGCGGGGTTCCCGGACGCTGATGCTGGTGTCGTCCATGCGCGAGACATTGACCGGTGCCTCCCAGACATCCAGCGCGCCGTCGAAGTGCCGGACCCAGAAGTTGTAATTCTCCCGGTCCGTGTAGCGGGCCACGGCCCAGTCAGCGGTATAGGTCCAGCCCGCATAGAAGTCGTCGCCCCGCAGCACCGCCCGGTGGGCTCGGGCATCTTCATAATT
>CBDTYJ010000512.1:0-1644 GCA_965364575.1 uncultured Gammaproteobacteria bacterium | reverse complement strand
TGCGGCGTGAGGCGGCTGATGAGGGCGGGCTCGCGGTCGAGGGTCATGGCTTTATTCTCCGGGTAACTGATCCCAGTTTAGCTGCGGCCGTGCCCGGGCTCGAACGGGCTTCCCAAACGGGCCGGTGACTCTGGCGATGTCATCCAGCCGTCAGCCGCAATCTGGCGGTTATCGGAAGATGGTCGGACAGCCGCCCTGCCTCGCGGGCGACCCGGCTGTGCGCCATATCGAAGCCGCTGAACCAGATCTGATCCAGGGGCAGCACCGGCCATCGGGACGGGAAGGTTGCGCGGCGCGGCGCCGACTCGAATCCGGGGTTCAGTGCCCGGAAAGTTGCGCCCCGGCGGAAGCGTTCATTCAGATCGCCAAGCAGGATCACCGGGCCGGGCGCGCGATTCATCCGCTCGGCGACAGCGCCGATCTGTGCTGCCTGCTCCCGGCGTCTGAATCCCAGGTGGGCGGCGAACACATCGACGGGCTGGTCCTCGATGCGGAGGCGCGTGTGGATGAGCTTCCTGGGTTCCACGCCCAGCTTGGGCAGCTCGATAATCTCGGTCCCGTCGAGCGGGAAACGGCTCAGCAGGATGTGTCCGTAACTGCCGGCCGCACGTTTCAGCGTCTCGGCGAACACCTGGTGAGGCGCGACAGCCCGGTTCAGGATCTCGCGCAGATCCTGGCCGCCCCGGGCCCCGGATCCTGTCTCGATCTCCTGCAGGGCGATGATGTCCGCGTTGATCGCCTGCAGCACGTCGACGACATCGTCGGGGCGATAGCGGCGACGGTGATCGACACAGCCGTGGACGTTCCAGCTCAGGACACGAAGGAGCACGCCGGATCAATCGTCGCTGCGCACACGCCGGGCAGCCATCTGTAATCCGATCGCCAGCCCGATCCAGACCAGGATGGCCAGGATCAGGAGACTGACATTGGTGACGCCGGGATCCTGCCAGGCCTGGCCCAGACGGTCGCCGAGGAAGGTGATGACGGCGATGCCCGGGGTCATCCCCATGACGGTGCCGAGCATATAGTCACCGAATCGCAGAGAGGAACTGCCGAGCAGGACATTGATCACGGTGAAGGGAGCGACGGGGACCACCCGCAACAGGGCGGCGGCAGCGACCCCGTTATTCTGCAGCGAGCGGTCAACCGAATGTCTGAATCTTCCCAGCAGGTCATCGACCACCTTCCGGCCGAGCAGTGCACCCAGGCCATAGCCAGCCGCGGCCCCGGCCAGCGAGCCCGTCAGGGCGCACAGGAAACCCTGCCACGGACCGAGCAGCATGGCCGAGAGGACGAACAGGACGGTAATCGGGAACGCCAGCAGACTGCCCGCCAGGAAGGCCATGAGGAGCGCGGGCATAGTCCACGGGCCGTCCCGCCAGGCTCCGATGCGCTCGCTGAGAACTTCCGGATCGGTGAGTTGCGACAGGGGTGTCAGATGCCAGAGGAGGATCAGTCCGATTATGGCTATGCCCGCGATGCTCAATCGCATCAGCCGGAGCCGGACGCTGGATCGCTTCAGTGCCCCGAACGCGTTACCCAGAAACTGCCCGGGGTCCACCGGCTGCTCGGGATCGGCGAGCGGTCTGCAGGCCTCGGTCAACCCGTCTGCGTCCGGCTCCTCCGGTTGCAGCCGCTTGAGCT
>CBDTYJ010000511.1:0-1646 GCA_965364575.1 uncultured Gammaproteobacteria bacterium | reverse complement strand
GTGGTCATGCAGTCCAGCCACGCGGTACTGATGCTGACCATCGCCGCTCTCGCCACGCAGCAGGTGTCCTATTTCAATGCCCTCGCTCTGGCCATCGGCGCCAATGTCGGCACCACCATCACCGCGATGCTGGGCGCGATGGGTGCAAACGTGGCCGGCAAGCGACTTGCCGGCGCGCACCTGGTATTCAATCTGACCACCGGGCTGATCGCGATCGTCTTTATCGTGCCCATGGCCGACCTGGTAGACGACCTGTCCGGCTGGCTGGGGATCGCCGAGGACGATTACACCCTCAAGCTGGCGGTCTTCCACACGGTGTTCAACGTGCTCGGTGTGGTCATCATGCTCCCGCTGGTGGACCGGCTGGTGAGGCTTCTCGAACGGGTCCTGCCGGAGCAGCTGGTTGTAGATGGCGTCGAACAGCCACGTTTCCTGGTGGACTCCCTGGTCGATTATCCCGACGCGGCATTGATCGCGCTGACCAGCGAAACACAACATCTGGCGATCAACGCCCTGGAGATCATGGCCGATGCGATCGGACTCGAGCGACGGGATCTGCTGGGCGAAGAACCGATCGAGGCGCTGGTGGCGCGCTCACGCAAGATCGAGCACATCCGTCTCAAGCACCTTTACCAGACCCGTATGAAGGCTATCTACGGTGCGATCCTGAAATTTTCGAGCAAGGCACAGCCACACCTGTCCGGATCCGACGCGGAGAAGATGCATGAACTCCGCCGGGCCAGCCATGCCCTGGTCGAAGCCATCAAGACCCTCAGGTTGCTGCGCAAGAACATGGCCCGATACATCCAGTCGGACAACGCCTATATGCGGGACCACTACGACCGCATGCGCGTCCACCTCGGCCGGCTGATCCGGTCGGTCATCGAGCTGCGCGGCGTCGAAGATATGGCCGAGATGCGCCAGCGTCTCGAGGCCCTCGACGCGGAAGTGGCGGCCGACGATGTGGTGGCCGACGGTACCCTGGACCGCCTGATCCGGGATGACCTGATAAATGCGGAGATGGCCTCATCGCTGATGAACGATACGGACTACGCATCGACCATCCACCACAACCTTGCCAAAGCCGCCGGTATCATCGGCGGATTGGTCAGGGAGTACTCGGAAAGCGCCGTGGAGATGGCTGAAGAGGAAGACGAGAGACCGGTGGGCGAGCGGCAGCGTATCGCCAGGCTGCTGCGCGAAACCCAGCAGGAGATCGACCGGGCGGTGGAAGAGATGCGACACGGTCGCTGACCGTGTGGGGCCGGGCAGGACGGCCGCCCGTGGCAGGATCCACCGAGAGAGCCCGAAAGCGCCACACATGCGCAATCGGCACCGCCGCCGGGCGCCTTGGCCGACGTACCCCTGGAACTGGCCGGGGGGGCAGCGGCGGCAATCCGGACGAATCAGCCCGATGGCTTGCGAAGCAGATCGAACGCAATGCTGATACGCCGATCGGGACCGGCGAACGGCAGCGTGCGATGATAAAAATAGGATGGAAACAGGAACATCCTGCCTTCCACCGGCTCGAACGCCTCGCGGGGAGGCAACGTCACTGCCCTCATCTCCTCGGGCGGTAAACCGAATTCGATCCATCCATCCTGACCATGCTCGCCGTCCCCCAACGTTGACGGCAGTTCCACATA
>CBDTYJ010000510.1:0-1649 GCA_965364575.1 uncultured Gammaproteobacteria bacterium | reverse complement strand
GGCTATGTGAAGAAGAATTTTCTCAATGGCCTGGAGATCTCTGACTTCAGCGCCCTGAATCCGGCTGCACGGGTGTGGCTGGACACCGTCGCCAATGTGCGCATCCATGGCGAGACCCGCCAACGGCCCGTGGATTTGTTCCAAGAAGAGCAGGCGCTGTTACATCCGGCCCCGGCGGTGCCCTTCGATATCGGCACCGTCCAGTCGGTACGGGCCTCCAGCCGCTTCCGCGTGGCCTATGATACCAACCGCTATTCGGTGCCGGCCGAGTACGCCAGCACCGCCTTGACCTTGAAAGTCTATCCGGATCGGCTGTGTATCTACCATCGCGAGAAGCTCATCGCCCGTCCCCCACGCTGCTATGAGCGTTACCAGGACAAGGAGGATCCGGATCACCCCAAGGCCTTGCTCGCCCAGCGCCGTGGCGCCCGCGAGCAGAAGCTGCTCGGGCGCTTCCTCGCCCTGTCCCCTCAGGCCGAGGCCTATTACCAGGCCTTGGCGCAGCGCCGGCTCAATCCCCGCCACCACGTGCAGAAGATCGTCGCCTTGAGTGAGATCTATGGTGTGGAGGCCGTGGCCCGGGCCCTGGAAGATGCCTTCGCCTTCCAGGCCTTCAGCTGTGAGTACATCGCCAATCTGTTGGAAGCACGCGCCCGCCTGCGCCCCGAGCCGGCGGCCTTGCAGCTGACCCGCCGCCAGGACCTGCTCGATCTGGACCTGCCGGCGCCGGATCTGTCGGCCTATGAGACAGCCGATGCCGAGCTCGAGACAGATTCCGATGCCGATCCCGACACGGATACCCATCCCGATACCGATACCAATACGGAGGAGTCCACATGAACGATTCCACCCCTTCCAAACCCCCGGTAACCGATACCTTGCCCACCCATCTGGCGTACCTGAAACTGGTCTTTGTGCGCGAACACTTTGAGGCCCTGGCCCAGGCGGCCGCACAGGATCATTGGGGCCATGTCGACTACCTGGCCAGCCTGATGCAGGGGGAGGCCCTGGCGCGCGAGCAACGCAGTGTCGCCCGGCGCATCCGCCTGGCCCGCTTCCCCGTGATCAAAACCCTCGATGCCTTCCAGTGGAACTGGCCGCGCAAGATCAATCGGATGCAGGTCCAGGAGCTGTTCCGCCTGCGCTTCATCGAGCACAAGGCCAACGTGATCTTCCTCGGCGGGGTCGGCCTGGGCAAGACCCATCTGGCCACCGCCCTGGGCTATGCCGCCTGCCAGAAGGGCCACTCGGTGCTGTTCGCCACGGCCGTGGAGGTGGTCAATACCCTGAGCGCCGCCCAACGGGCCGGCCGGCTGAACCAGGCCCTGGGGCGTTATCTCAAACCGACCGTCTTGATCCTGGACGAGCTGGGCTATTTACCCATCGACAAAACCGGGGCGGATCTGTTGTTCCAGATCATCTCTCATCGGTATGAACGCGGTGCCATGGTCATCACGTCAAACCGTGTGTTCAAGAAATGGGCCGAGATCTTCAACAACGATGCCACCCTTACTTCTGCGCTACTGGACCGCCTGCTCCATCACGCCGAGACCGTTCTGATCGAAGGTAAAAGTTATCGCATGAAGGATCAGATCGAGTCCTGACAGCACTTCGGCGCTGCCGCTTTCAACCCGGTGGCGCCCTTTTTT
>CBDTYJ010000509.1:0-1658 GCA_965364575.1 uncultured Gammaproteobacteria bacterium | reverse complement strand
GTCCGCCGCACAGAAAGCAGCGGTGGGCCGCTACTGTCACGGGAAGAGTCCTTTTTCCTCCGCCGCAACCTGGAACTCGAGCTGCAGACGGCCCGGGTGGCCCTGCTGGCGGCTGACGAAGAGATTTTCTCCTCCAGCCTGGGCGCGGCCAGACGCTGGACGGAGGAGTACTTCGATCGGGAATCCGCCGAGGTCGAGACCTTTATCAACGGATTGAGTGCTCTGGCGGATGTCACCCTGCAGGTGCCGTTGCCGGACATCTCGCGTTCGCTCAGGATCTACCAGGAGCTGCAGGAGCGGCAGACTCGCCAGCGGGCCGGGTCGGACTCCGGGCTGTCTGACCAGCCCGGGAACCGGTCGCCGGTCCCGCCGCCCGAGACACCCGGCGAGGGTCCAGACGGGCAGACATGAAGCTCGGCATCCTGATCATCCTCGGCCTCGCCGCCGGCGCGTTTGGCGCACACTTCCTGATGCAAGACGTCGGCTATGTGCTGATCAACATGCGTGGCTATGCGGTGGAGATGTCGGTCCCGGGGCTGATCCTCTCGCTGGCGGCCCTGTACATCGCTGCCCGGATCGTGATCCGCCTGATCCGGGCTCCGCGGAAACTCGGGCAGGCCGCCGGCGCCTATCGTTCACGGCGGGCCCGCAAGCAATATACGCGCGGCCTCGTCGCCATCGCGGAAGGCAATTCGGCCCGGGGCGAGCGTCTCCTGACCCGCGGCGCCCGGCGCAGCGAGACTCCCTTGCTCAATTATCTGGCCGCAGCCCGGGCGGCCCAGGCACAGGGAGCCGACGAACGCCGCGACAACTGGTTGTTGCTGGCCAGAGAGGAAGAACCGGAAGCCGAACTGGCGGTGCTCCTGACCCAGTCCGAGTTGCAGATCGAACGTGGGCAGTACGAACAGGCCATCCGGGCGCTGAGCCGCGCCGGCGAATCGGCGCCCAATCACGCCCGTCGTCTACTGCTTCTGGCCCGGGCATATCGGGCCACCGGGGACTGGAACAGCCTGCGTGATCTCCTGCCGCGGCTGATCAAGAGCAAAGCGATGGCCGGTGCGGACCTCGAGACCTTGCAGCGCGAGATGTGCGCCGCGCTGATGGCTCAGGCGGCCAGCGATGGTGACGGGACGCGGGTAGACGAGATCTGGAATACCCTGCCGCGCCAGATCCGCGCCAATCCACGGGTCTTCGCCACTTACGCCCGGGCCGCGGCGCGCTGCGGCGGTCACGACAAGCTGGAGAAGGCTGTCCGCAAAGTACTCAAGACGACCTGGGACGAGGAACTGGTGGAGATCTTCGGCGACCTCGAGACCAGTCGCCCGGCGGCTCATCTCGCCCATCTGGAAGCGTGGCTGGCCCGACGCGGCGACGATCCGGTGCTGTTGCTCGCTGCGGCCAAGCTGTGCATACAGAACGAACTCTGGGGCAAGGCGCGGAGCTATCTGGAGAGCAGCCTGGCCCTGCGCCCCGTCGCCGAGGGCTACCGTGTATACGGCCAGTTGCTGGAGAAGATGGGCGAATCGGACGCCGCCGCGGAAGCGTTCCGGCTCGGGCTGGAAGCCGCCACGGTGAGCACGGCGTTACCCGCCCTGAGCGCGCCGCGCGCCAACAACGACGGTGCCTGACGATCAGCCCGGCGCGTCGCCGCGCGGCTG
>CBDTYJ010000508.1:0-1666 GCA_965364575.1 uncultured Gammaproteobacteria bacterium | reverse complement strand
ACGGCTCCTCCCTGTTCGCCCCGGATCCGGAGAACCCTGAAGCGATCACTGACCTGGATGTCCGATCCCTTTACGAGGACAGTGACGGCATGCTCTGGGTCGCGACCAACACCGGCGGCCTCAATCGCTTCGACCCACGCACGGGCAAGTTTCGGGCCTTTCGGCACGACTCGGCCGACCCGGCCACTATCAGCCACGACAGTGTCTACGGCATGAGCCAGGATGGCGACGGGCACCTCTGGGCCGGCACCCAGATCGGTCTCAATCGCCTCGACTCCGACAGCGGGCGCTTCACGCGCTACCGCCACGATCCTGCCGATCCGACGTCCCTGTCCCACGACTACGTCTACGACGTGTTCCTGGACCGGCAGGGGGTGCTCTGGGTGGCCACCATCGGCGGCGGCCTGAGTCGTTACAATGCTGCTGCGGACGACTTCAGCAGCTTCGATCTCGCGGCGACACCCGATTGTAACGACGACTGCAATGATGTCTTCGGCCTGGCGGAAAGCCCGGATGGCGCGCTCTGGATAGGCACCCGGGACGGATTGCTGCATTTCAACCCGGAACGCACCGCAATCGAGCGGCTCAACCTCACTGAGACGGGGACCGCAGAGCCGGTGATCACCACGATCGAGATCGACGACCGCAGCAGGCTGTGGCTGGGCACAATGTCCCGCGGCGTCCTATGCGTGGACCCGGGCACCGGGAACGTGCAGGCCTATGTGGATTACAGCAGGCTGGAACCGGACGGAATGGCCGCGCAACCACAGCTGAGCCTGGCGCTGCAGGGCGATGTGGTCTTCGTGGGAACCTGGGGCGCGGGGGTGTGGACGGCGCGGATTCCTGACACCAGCTTCCGCTGGATGGGTTCCGACCAGGCCAGCAGCCGCTTACGGCACCGGACCGTTATGGCTATCCTCGGAGGCCCCGAGCCGGGCACCCCCTGGGTTGGCAGCTTCGGCGGCGGGCTGCAGCCGGCGGACATCGAGTCCGGGACCTTCGGTACACCTTACGAGGAGACCAGTGAGCTGGCCACCGATGGCGTACTGGCGCTGGCCCGGACCGCCGACGGGCGCCTGTTCGCCGGCAGCACCCTCGGTCTGTGGGAACTCGAGGCGGATGGGGCCGTGAGGGCCTTCTGGCAGCACCGGCCGGGGCAGGAGGGCGGACTGGGCGCGGGCTATGTCACCAGCCTGTATGTCGATCCGGCCAACGATCTGTGGGTGGGCGTCGGCGGCAGTGGGCTCTACCGGCTGGCGCCGGATCAGGACCGCTTTACCGCGTTCCGGCACGATCCGGCGCGGCCGGACTCACTAAGCGGTGACTACATCACCACCATCACCGGTGACGGCGATGCGCTCTGGGTCGGCACCCGTTCCAGCGGCCTCGATCGCTGTCGCATTACTCTCTGGGCCTGCGAGCGCTTTGGTGTCGCGGCCGCTGGCGAGGACGGACTCGGGCATTTCCACGTCACGGCGCTGCACCGCGACGGACGAGACCGGCTCTGGGTCGGCACCGACGGCGGCGGCCTGCACGAGGTGCAGCCGGATAGCGACGGCGAGGTGCTCGGTTTCCGACGCTGGACCGATCAGGACGGCCTGATCAGTAACGCCATCATGGCCATCGAGGAAGACGACGACGGCAGCTTGTGGCTGAGCACTCGCCA
>CBDTYJ010000507.1:0-1689 GCA_965364575.1 uncultured Gammaproteobacteria bacterium | reverse complement strand
CGGGCTCGGTGATCATCGCGATGCACCACGAGCAGGACATGCGCAAGATGGGCGGTCTGCGCCGCTACATGCCGATCACGTGGATCACCTCCCTCATCGGGTCCCTCGCGCTGATCGGGTTCCCCGGCTTCGCGGGCTTCTACTCCAAGGACGCCATCATCGAGGCCGTGCACGCGTCCAGCCTCCCGGGCTCGTCGATCGCGTACGCGGCGGTCCTGACCGGCGTGTTCATCACCGCGCTGTACAGCTTCCGGATGTACTTCCTCGTCTTCCACGGCGAGGAACGCATGGACGAGCACACGCGTGAGCACCTGCACGAGACGCCGGCGGTCGTCACGTTCCCGCTCGTCGCGCTCGCGATCCCGTCGGTCATCGCGGGCGCGGTGTTCGCCGGCCCGATGCTGTTCGGGGACTACTTCGGGTCCAGCATCGCAGTGCTGCCCGGGCACGACACCCTGGCGCCCCTCGCGGAGCACTTCCATGGCGCGCTGTCCTTCGCGCTGCACGGGGTGGTCACGCTGCCGTTCTGGCTCGCGGTCGCCGGGGTCGCGACGGCGTGGTTCCTCTACATCTACCGGCCGGACGTGCCGGCACTCATCCAGGAGCGCTTCTCGCTGCTGCACGCTCTCCTGGTGCGCAAGTACGGGTTCGACGACTTCAACGAGTGGTTCTTCGCCGGCGGGGCGCGCGGCATGGGCAGAATGCTGTGGCGGGTCGGCGACGTGGCCCTGATCGACGGCCTGCTGGTCAACGGCTCGGCACGGCTGGTGGGCTGGGTCTCCGGCATCGTGCGCCACGTGCAGAGCGGGTACCTGTTCCACTACGCCTTCGCGATGATCATCGGCCTGCTGGTGCTCATCGGCGTGTTCGTCACCCGCTAGAGCGTTCCCGAGGTTCCGCACCCATGCTTGACGCCCCGTTCCTGAGCCTCGTCATCTGGACCCCCATCCTGGGCGGGGCCTGGCTCTTCATGGTGGCGGGCGAGCGTGCGCCCGACCTGTCGCGCCGCATCGCGCTGATCGTGTCCCTGATCACCTTCGCGTTCTCGCTGCCGCTGTACTGGCAGTTCGACCCGGCCAGCCCGTCCATGCAGTTCGTCGAGCGAGGCGCCTGGATACCGGCCTTCGGGATCGAGTACTACCTCGGCGTGGACGGCATCTCGGTGCCGCTGATCCTGCTCACCACCTTCACGACGGTTCTCGTGATCATCGCGGGATGGCAGGTGATCACCTACAAGGTCGCCCACTACATGGCGGCTTTCCTCGTGCTGGAAGGACTGATGATCGGGGCGTTCGCGGCGCTGGACGCGGTGCTCTTCTACGTGTTCTGGGAAGCGCTTCTGATACCGATGTTCCTGATCATCGGAATCTGGGGCGGGAAGAACCGGATCTACGCGACCGTGAAGTTCTTCCTCTACACCTTCCTCGGCTCGGTGCTGATGCTGGTGGCGATCCTCTACCTGTACGCCCAGGGGGGCTCCTTCTCGCTCCTGGACATGCACCTGCTGGACCTCGGGCTCGAGGAGCAGATCCTGATCTTCCTGGCCTTCCTGGTGGCCTTCGCCGTCAAGGTGCCGATGTGGCCCGTGCACACCTGGCTGCCCGATGCCCACGTCGAGGCCCCCACCGGCGGCTCGGTGATCCTTGCGGCCATCATGCTGAAGCTGGGCGGGTACGGCCTGCTGCGCTT
>CBDTYJ010000506.1:0-1697 GCA_965364575.1 uncultured Gammaproteobacteria bacterium | reverse complement strand
CTGTGCCCGCGCCGCGCCGCGCCAGCAGTTCCTGAGCCACCGTATCGCCATAATCATGCGCCAGCACGTGATAGCGATCCACCGAACGCCAGGCCAGCACCGCTTCACAGAGATCGGCCTGCAGCGGGACACTGTATTCCAGAGCGCGCGGTTTGGCCGAGAATCCGAAGCCCAGCAGGTCGGGGGCCAGCAAACGGAAGTCCCTGCCCAGGGGCTCCCAGACACGAACCCAATCCCAGGCGGCTGTCGGAAAGCCGTGGATCAGCAACAGGGGTTCGCCCCGGGGATCGCCACCCTCGTAGACCTGGACCTGGTGACCGCGGAAGTCCATGGTCCCGGCGCCGCGCCGCCATTGCTCCATTGTCAACAAGTCCGACTCCTCGCTCGCGGCGGATCGGGCGTCGACGACCGGTGACGGCATGGTCGCCCTGAACCGCACGTCGTGCCGCTCGCCACCGTCTTGATAGAATGCGCCATCCGATCCGGTCCGGGAAGGGGTTCCCCGGGGGCCGCCACGGCACCATCCGGGCGGCAGACATCGATACCGGACACACTCAGCGGACATTTCTATGCGCGCTCTGGAAATCAGCGGCCTGACGAAAGTCTACGGCAACGGCGTCCATGCCCTGAAAGGTATCGACCTGCAGGTCGACGAGGGAGAATTCTGCGCGCTGCTCGGCCCCAACGGCGCGGGCAAGACCACCGCCATCGGCATCATCACCTCGCTGGTCAACAAGACAGCCGGCAGCGTGAAAATTTTCGGTCACGACACCGATCGGGACCTTTCCGCCGCCAAGAGCTGCCTGGGCCTGGTGCCCCAGGAGATCAATCTCAATCTGTTCGAGAAAGTGCGGAACATCGTCGTCACCCAGGCCGGCTACTACGGCATCCCCAGACGTCCGGCGCTGGAGCGGGCCGAGCGCTATCTGCGGGAGCTGCAACTCTGGGATCGCCGCGACGATATCGCCCGCAACCTTTCCGGCGGCATGAAGCGGCGTCTGATGATCGCGCGCGCCCTGGTCCACGAACCTCGCCTGCTGATCCTCGATGAGCCCACCGCCGGCGTCGACATCGAGATCCGCCGGTCGATGTGGCGCTTCCTGCGCAAGATCAATGACGAAGGCACCACGATCATCCTGACGACGCATTATCTGGAAGAGGCCGAAAATCTGTGTCGGCACGTGGCTATCATCGACGAGGGCCGCATTCGCGTGGATGACCGTATGAGCCGGGTGCTGCGCAAGCTATCCGTCGAGACACTGGTCTTCAACCTGGCCGAGGACCTTGCCGAGGATATGGCCGGGAGGCTGGATGTGGATGGCTACGAGATAAGGCAGGTCGACCCGACCACGCTTGAAGTGGATGTGGCCAGCGATCGCGGAGTCAATGACCTGTTTTCCGCCCTCAGCGATCGCGGCATCCGCGTGATCAGCATGCGCAACAAGGCCAACCGGCTGGAGGAGTTATTCATGCGGCTGGTCGAAAGCAAGCAGCAACAGAACGGCGGCGCGATGGTGGCGGGAGGCTGAGAGGGCGCGGATGACACGGATCAAGGAAAACGTCGTTGCCCTGAATACGCTGGTGCTGAAAGAGTATCACCGGATCGTCCGGATATGGATCCAGACGCTGGTGCCGCCGGCGATCACCATGTCTCTCTACTTCGTCATCTTCGGCAATCTGATCGGCAGCCGCATCGG
>CBDTYJ010000505.1:0-1705 GCA_965364575.1 uncultured Gammaproteobacteria bacterium | reverse complement strand
CTTTATCGATCTGGCGAACGCGCTTCTGATCCCGTTCTTCCTGGCGAACTTCTAGTCGCGCCTGGACCGTGGCCGGATCGGGGACGGCGGCCCCGTGGTGCCCGATCGTGCGCGTTGGGCCGGCGTAGCGGACGTCGCGGGGGAGGATCCGCGGGGCCTCCATAGCGGGTCCGGGACAAACCCGGTGTCGGGACGCCCCCCGGTCAGTCGCCGGCGGCCAGGGCCTGACCGATATCCACGCTCCAGCGTCCCAGGGCGCGGCTCATGGCCGCCGCCATGGCGCCGAAGTCACCCGCGGGCGCGGGCTCCCGGTATTCCTGCACATAGACCTGGGAGTCGCCGTCGCCGTCCTCATCCCGGACCTGGAGCAACCAGCGGACTTTGAGCACGACCTCACCGGTGGCCCCGGCCTCGAATGCGACGATCTCGCCCATGACCCGGCGATCCGGCCGGAATGCCGCCGGCCAGGGGAACGGTGCCACCCGGTTCGAGTCGCTGAGTGCGACGATATTCTCCATCAAAACGTCCAGCACCCGACCCTGGACAGGCTGGGCCCAGCGGTCGAACTCGTGGATGACCAGCCGCTTACCCTCGCCCCGGGTCACCATCTGCGGCCGATCCAGATAATCCGGGGTGTTGATCGGACCGACTCCCACCCAGGCGTCCCCAAGCTCGATCGAGCCCGGCGCCCCGATCGGGTCCGGATCGAGCATGTAGAAACGGGCCGGTGGCGAGGCCGAGACACAGGCGCTCAGGAAGATCGGGAACAGGGCAACCAGGATCAGGGGTTTCGACCCGCGTCTCATCGTTCGCCTCCTGCTTTCTTGCCTTTCAGGAACGCTTCCGGATGCCGCTCCAGGTAGTCCGCCAGAATCCTCACTGCGCGGGCGGCGGCGGCGACCTCCTCCATCACGTTGATGGTCCGGACGCGCAGGTCCGAATCCTCGTCCAGCGAGGCCTGGACGGAATTCAGGACCGTGCCGGCCTCGCCGAGGATCTCACCCAGTTCGTCGGAAGCACGCTGCAGGCTTGCCGCCAGCGGCGCGATCTGGCCGTCGGCATCCTCAGCCAGTTTTCTCACGCTGCGCATGGCGGCATCGGCGTTATCCAGCGCGCGGCGCAGACTCGTGACCGAAGCCGCCATATCCGGCGAGTTGATCAGCCGGTCGGCCCCGGCCAGAGCGTTGCGCAAGTCCTCCGACGTCACCAGCTTGTTGACGTTCTCGATCAGGCTCAGGACTTTGGGGATGAGCTCCTCCAGGTTGGCCTCCTGCATCCGATTGGCCATGTCCTCGAAGAAGTTCCGCAACCGCTCCGTGTCAGAGGGGACGGTCGGGAACTCCGGGAAACCCTTATAGCCATCGCGCAGGACGACTTTGGAATCCGGGAAGAAATCCAGGTTCACGGCCAGCTGCCCGGTGACCATGCTGCGCATCTCCAGCTCGGCCCGGAGGCCGCGCTCGATCAACACGTCGCTGTCGTCTATGTCATCGTCCTTTCTGGTCTCGTACCGCTCGCCGACCAGCGAAAGACGGTCCAGCTCCATCTCGAAAATGACCGGTGTGCTCAGGTCGCTGGTATCCGTATCGTAGACGATGTCGATGCCCAGCACGGTGCCAAGCCGCACACCGCGGAAAGTCACGGGCGCGCCGATCTCCAGGCCCTTGAGCGATCCCGGGAAGAAGGCCACGTAGGTCTCGGTGGT
>CBDTYJ010000504.1:0-1708 GCA_965364575.1 uncultured Gammaproteobacteria bacterium | reverse complement strand
CGGCAGCCGTGAACAAGCCCTTCTCCCAGGCCTGCGAGAACAACAAGGCGCCCATCCTGGCGGTGCTGGAACAGCATCTGGCCAGGGTCTCGAGTCTGTTGGAGATCGGTAGCGGTACCGGCCAGCATGCGGCGTTTTTCGCCAGCCGGCTGCCCCATCTGACCTGGCAGGCCTCGGACCTGCGTCATCATCTGCCCGGGATCCGCGCCTGGCGGCAGGAAGCGGATCTGCCCAATCTTCCGCCACCGCTGGAGCTGGACGTGAACGACTGGCCCTGGCCCGTGAGCGGGACCGAGGCCGTGTTTTCGGCCAATACGGCGCATATCATGAGCTGGCCGTCAGTGACGCGTCTGCTCGCCGGCGTCGGGCGCGTGCTGCTGCCGGGCGGCTGGTTCCTGCTCTACGGCCCGTTCCGTTACGACGGCCGGCACACCAGTGAGAGCAACGCCGCCTTCGATCGGATGTTGCGGGAGCGGGATCCGGACAGCGGCGTGCGGGATGTCGAGTCGGTGGCCCTGCACGCGGATCGCGCCGGCCTGGAGATCATGGCCGACCATGCCATGCCCGCGAACAACCGCCTGCTGGTCTGGCGTCGGCGCTGCTGAGGGAGTGACGCCAGCGGGCATACGTATTTTGTGGCCAGGGCTTGCCGCGACACCCGGGGTCGCAGGATGATGGGCATCAACGCGGCATGCGGCGCCGCGCGTATGGAGCGAACCCATGCAGATATCCATGTACCAGAGTTCGGTCCCGGTGTTTACCCGGATGCTGGGCAACCTGATCGCCATCCTGGAGCAGGGCGAGGTCTATGCCCGGGAGCGGGGCATCGAGGAGGGCGTGTTGCTGAATTCGCGCCTGTTTCCGGATATGTTCCCGCTGGTACGCCAGGTTCAGATCGCCTGCGATATCCCGAAACGGGGCGCGGCGCGGCTGGCCGGCAAGGAACCGCCCGAGACCGCCGACACCGAGGCGAGTTTCGGAGCGATCATCGACCGGGTGCGCGGCACCATCGAGTATCTGAACGGCCTCGACCCGGCGGCTATCGACGGCAGTGAGGAGCGGACGATCGTCGTCAAGGTGGGCGGCAAGGAGACCACCTTTACGGGGATGCCGTTCCTGCTGAATTTCGTGCTGCCTAACCTCTATTTCCACATCACCACCGCCTACAACATCCTCCGCCACAACGGCGTGGGACTCGGCAAGCGGGATTTCCTGGGTCCGGCCTGAACATCCGCCGGGCGGGCCCGCGGGCGCTCAGAGAGTGCGCTCAGACGGCGTTCAGGAGACGCAGGGGCGCGGTGGACGTGCTCCTGGGCCTGGCGGGGATGCCGAACGCTTCCGGCGTCTCCGCCAGCCTGGCCGCCCAGACCCCGCGGAAGCGCTCGACCAGGGCGTCCGGGGTTTCGGCGAACAGACGCATGCCCAGCGGCATGGCCGCTGCCTGCAGTTCTGCCCGGCGCCACCGGATCAGCCCGAGCAGGTAGCGTAAAGTCTGCGGATCGCCGAAGCGATCAGGCTCGCCCAGCAAGGTGTCACGCAGCACCACCAGGTCGTGATCGTCACCCAGATAGTCGGTGAGGCGGTGGCACTCTTTCTCCCGGCATCCGACCATCGCCGGCCAGATATTCCCGAGCAGCTTCATATGGTAGCGATGGTATTTCACCCGCTTGCGCCACTCGTGCAACAGGTCGTCACTGGCTTCCTCGCG
>CBDTYJ010000503.1:0-1712 GCA_965364575.1 uncultured Gammaproteobacteria bacterium | reverse complement strand
GCCCCTGATCTATGCGTGGACGCTGGCGACGCCACAGGGCAGCGGCGCCGTCCTGTCCGGCGCGGATACGGCGACACCCAGTTTCGCCACCGACGTGAGCGGCAATTACACGGCGACGCTGCGGGTCAACGACGGTGTCCAGGACAGCGCGCCGGACACGGTGCTCATCGCCGCCACCAGCCCCAACTCGCCGCCGGTGGCGGCGGCGACCGCGGACGCCGCCGATGTGAACATCGGCACGACCGTCAACCTGGATGGCTCCGGGAGCAGCGATCCGGACGGCGATCCGCTGACCTACGCCTGGTCCCTGGCGCGGCCCCCGGGCAGCAACGCAGATCTGTCCGACGCGACCGCCGTCGCGCCGAGCTTCGTCGCCGATGTGGCGGGTACCTTTGTGGCGACCCTGGTGGTCAACGACGGCGAGGATGGCAGCGCACCGGCCAGCGTCAGCATCATCGCCAACACGCCGCCGGTGGCCGACGCAGGCCCGGACCAGCAGGCCCTGACCGGCAGCCTGATCAGTCTGGACGGCACGGGCAGCAGCGACGCCGATGGTGACGCGCTCAACTACAGCTGGAGCCTGCAGGTTCCGGTCGGCAGCGCCGCAGCGCTGGATAACCCCTCTTCCGCGACCCCCAGCTTCGGGGCCGATGTGGGCGGGGTCTACACGGCAACCCTGACGGTCAGCGACGGCAAGGCCCAGGCCAGCGACTCGGTGACGATCGACATCAACACGCCGCCGGTGGCCGACGCCGGTCCGGACCAGTCGGGCACGGTCGGTACACCGATCATCCTGGACGGCAGCGGCAGCTTCGACCCGGACGGGGATCCGCTGGTCTTCAGCTGGTCCCTCCAGACGCCCCCGGGCAGCACCGCCGATCTCAGCGATCCAACCGCGGTTTCGCCGAGCTTCACGCCGGATCTGGCAGGGACTTACGTCGCCACGCTGCTGGTGGACGACGGTGACGCCGCCAGCCCGTCTGATTCTGCCACTATCTCTATTGGGCCCTCCGGCGTCACGGTCAGCGGCCGGATCACCTTTGACCGGGTGCCGCACCTGCCGAACGGCGGCCTGGATTACGACAATATCTTCCCGTCCCCGGCCCGGGGGGTAATCGTGGAGGCCGTCCAGCAGGCGGGTCCGGTGCTCGATACCACGGTGACCGACGCCGACGGCAACTACAGCCTGTCCCTGCCCGGCAATACGCTGGTGACGGTCCGGGTCTTGTCCCGTATGAAACGGGACGGCGCGCCGTCCTGGGATTTCCAGGTGCGGGACAATTATCAGAACAGCGACGCCCTGTACGCGCTGCAGAGTTCCGTGTTCGACACCCAGGCCACGCCCGTCACCCTGGATCTGAACGCCGGCTCCGGCTGGGACCCGACTTTCCAGACTTACGGGGACGTCCGGGCCGCCGCGCCCTTCGCCATCCTGGACTCGGTCTATCAGGCGGTGCAGCTGGTGCTGGACGCCGACCCGGCGATCTTCCTGCCGCCCCTGACCATCAACTGGAGCACCTTCAACCGCACCAGTGCCACCTTCGATCCGGTCAACGGCGACATCATCACCACCGCGTATTTCTATGGCGCCGGTCTGCAGGAGATCTTCGTGCTGGCCGAGGTGGACGTTGACACCGACGAATATGACCAGCACGTGCTGGTCCACGAGTGGGGCCATTATCTGGAAGACCGGCTGGGCCGCACCGACAGCC
>CBDTYJ010000502.1:0-1717 GCA_965364575.1 uncultured Gammaproteobacteria bacterium | reverse complement strand
TGGCCATGACCGGCGGCCAGGCCGCCTTGTCCCTGGGGACGGAAAAACGGGCCGGCGCCAGACGCGTCAAGAGCCGCCTGGATCGCAAGGGCCTGGTGCTGAAGGTGATCGAGCCCGATGCCGGGGAGCTGGCAGCCCACGAGGCGGCCCTGGATCGTCTCGACCAGGCAGCAGGCGGTCCGTGCGTGTGGCGCCGTCTGAAGGCCTGACCCACGGCGCCGTCAGATGTAGTAGACCAACACCATGACGCCCAGCAGCACCGCCACCCAGAGGGCCATGCTGCCCGTCGGCCAGGTCCTGGCAAGGGTTCCTGTGGGGCCGTGGTGGCGGAACAGGAAATCGAGCAGCCGGCTCCCCTGGGCGGAGAGCGCCGCAGCCAGGGCAGTCCACACGGGCACGCCCGCTGCGAGACCTTCGCGCACTGCCACCGGCAGCAGCCGGCGATAGATCCAGTCCGCATCCAGATTGATGGCCCGGATCTCGGCCGGGTAGCTTCCCTGTCGCATCATCCAGAATACCGCCAGGGCGCCGAACATGAGCAATTGCAGCTGGGTGATGACGTGGGTCGCGTCAAATGGATTGTAGCTGGCGTCGAAGGGCAACAGCCCGTACAGGGTCCACGGCCAGCAGCCGATGTAGATGGACAGGGCGGCGGCGATAAACATGGCCACGCGCATGTTGAGCGGCGCTTCACCGGGCCTCAGGCCGGAGTCATGGGCGAAGAAGGCAAAAAACGGGATCTTTATTCCGGCGTGCTCCAGCACGCCCACTGAGGCGAACAACAGGAACGACCAGATCACGAGACGGTCCTGATCCAGCGCCGCCTGCATGACCATGGACTTGCTGACGAAGCCGCTGAACAGGGGGATGGCAGAGATCGAGGCGGCGCCGATGATGCACAGCACGGCCGTCTGGGGCATGGTCTTGTAGAGACCGCCCAGATCCGAAGCCCGGGTACGGCCGGTCATGGTCATCACCGCGCCCATGGCCATGAACAGCAGGCCCTTGAACAACACGTCATTGAAGGCGTGTGAGACGGCGCCGTTGAGGGCAAGAGCGCTCCCCAGGCCGACACCGCAGACCATGAATCCCAGCTGGTTGATCATGCTGTAGGACAGCACCCGCCTCAAGTCATTCTCGATCACCGCGAAGAAGATCGGAAAGAAGGTCATCGCGGTGCCGATATAGATCAGTGGCTCGGCGCCCGGGAAGCCCCGGGCGAGGGCGTAGATGGCCACTTTGGTGGTGAACATGCACAGGAACACCGAGCCGGTCGGTGTCGCTTCCGGATAGGCATCGGTCAGCCACATGTGCAGCAACGGAAAGCCGCATTTCACCCCCAGCGCCAGCATGATCAGCCAGCCGCCGGGACTGTCGAGGCCGATGAATTCGAAACCGAGTCCAGCCCCGGAGTAGCCATGGATCACGATCCCGGCGAGCAGCGCGACGCCCGAGACCACCTGGAATATCAGATAGCGCATGCCGGCGGCGACCGCGGCGGGAGTGCGCCGCGCCCAGATCAGGAAGACCGACGAAAGCGCAAGCACCTCCCAGGCCAGGAAGAAGCTGATCAGGTCACCGGCGAACACCGCGGCGATGGCGGCGCCGGCATAGACCATCGCGGTGATGTGCTGCAGCGTGTCTTTGACGTGCAGCGAATAGATGATGCCGATCAGCGCTCCAAGGTGGAAAAGGTAGCCGAACAACAGGCTGAGGC
>CBDTYJ010000501.1:0-1719 GCA_965364575.1 uncultured Gammaproteobacteria bacterium | reverse complement strand
CCAACGCCCGCGGAAATCCTGTCGCTCGTGGCCGAGAAGGCGAACGGTCTTCCACAGCCGGAGCGCAGGAACTTCCTGAAGGGGGGCCTGGCCCTCGCGGGTGCTACCGTGGCGGCGCCGGCGCTGGCCGCGATCGGAACCGACGAAGCTCTGCCCCCCAATGTGCCGCCATGGACGCGCAGCCTCGGCCGCGGCGTCGTCACGCACCCGTACGGCTCGCCCTCGGAATTCGAGGGCGACGTGATCCGCCGCACTGTACCGTGGCTGACGGCCAACAACATCAGCTCGATCAGCTTTACGCCGCTGCAGGATCTCAAGGGCATCATCACCCCCAACGGCCTGGTCTTCGAGCGTTACCACGCCGGCGTCCCGGAGGTCGATCCGCAGCAGCACCGCCTGATGATCCACGGCATGGTGGAACGTCCGCTGTTGCTGACCATGGATGACCTGATGCGTTTCCCGAGCGTGTCGGTGATCCGTTTCATCGAGTGCCCCGCGAACGGCGGTATGGAATGGCGCGGCGCTCAGATGGAGGCGCTGCAGTTCACCCACGGCATGCTCAGCTGTTGCGAGTGGACCGGCGTGCCCCTGTCGGTGCTGCTCGAAGAGGTGGGCCTGAAGAAAGGTGCCGCCTGGATCCTGGCCGAGGGCGCCGACGGTGCCGCCATGACCCGCAGCATCCCGCTGGAGAAAGCGCTGGACGACACCCTCGTGGTCTACGCCCAGAACGGAGAAGCCCTGCGTCCGGAACAGGGCCATCCGGTGAGGCTGCTGAACCCGGGCTGGGAGGGCAACACCAGCGTGAAATGGCTGCGGCGGCTGGAGGTCGGCGACAAGCCCTGGTACCAGCGGGAGGAAACGTCGAAATATACGGACCTGATGCCCGACGGCCGGGCGCGGAAATTCAGCTTCACCCAGGAGACCAATTCCGTCATCACCTTCCCGTGTCCCGAGAAACCCCTGACCCAGCGGGGCCGCTACGAGATCGAGGGACTGGCCTGGTCAGGCCGCGGGCGGATACGACGTGTCGACGTGTCCCTCGACGGAGGCGTCAGTTGGCGCCAGGCCGAGCTCAAGGGTCTGGTGCTGCCGAAGGCGCTGACGCGATTCAGCTTTATGTGGGACTGGGACGGTAGTCCGGCCCTGCTGCAGAGCCGTGCCATCGACGAGACCGGTTACGTCCAGCCGACCCTGACGCAGTTGCGGGCGGTGCGGGGCGTTGAGTCGATCTATCACAAGAACGCCATCCACACCTGGCGTCTGGCGGAGACCGGGGAGGTGACCAATGTCCAGATCGACTGAGGTTCGCGGCTGGACCCGCGGCCCTGTCTGGGCTCTGGTGATTGCGTGCCTTGGAGCCTCCTCGTTGCTGCAGGCTGCGGAAGCCCGGAAGGTGCCGGAGGGACCGAGCATCGGGCCGGACGTGGAGGCGGTGGAGATCAGCCTGGCGTTCCGGCCGGACCCGGATCCGAAACGGGTTGGCTATTACGGTTTCGGGGAAACGCCTACCCCCGAGATGATCGCCGGCTGGGATATCGACGTGCGTCCCGACGGCCAGGGCCTGCCTCCGGGCAGCGGTTCCGTGGCTGACGGCGAAGGTCTGTACGAGGAGAAATGCGCCGCCTGTCATGGCGTATTCGGCGAGGGGGAGGGCCGCTGGCCGAAGATCGCCGGCGGCTTCGACAGCCTGACCGAATCCCGGCCCGAGAAGACAGTGGG
>CBDTYJ010000500.1:0-1722 GCA_965364575.1 uncultured Gammaproteobacteria bacterium | reverse complement strand
GCGCCGTGCTGCAGGCTCTCGGCGGCTTCTGCTACGCGGCCCTGGCGCACCAGTTCCATGCCGATATTGCTATGGGCTTCATGGAATCGCGGCTCCAGCCCGACGGCATGACGATAGGCTTTCTCGGCTTCGCCGGAGCGGCCCTGGCTGCTCAACACGCTGCCGAGATTGTTCCAGGCCGGCGCAAACTCGGGCATCCTGTCGATCACCTGCCGGATCATCGTCTCGCCCTCTGCGGATCTGCCGGTCTGCGCCAGCAGCGTCCCAAGCAGGTTCATCACTTCCGGATTCGCCGGCTGTCGGGTCAGGCATTCCCGGTACAGGGTCTCAGCGGTTTCGAATTCGAACGCCTCGTGGTGTGCGATGGCCTCTGTCAACAGGTCCTGCATGGCGGTGTCTTTCCTCTCGCTCCGATGACGCCCCCGATGCGGTTCGGCTGAACGCGACGGAGCCCGACCGGCACATCATAACAAGGGGCTGCTGGAAATCTGACGACGCCTCCAGCGTCGGAATATCTGGGGACGACGCAGTGTAAACTCAGCCTGGATGAATTTAATTAACCTTTTAGTCAGCGTTAAGTTGTCTCTATAATTATCTAAATTATATGGCTATTAATTCGGTGCTTTTCGTCTGCATGGGGAATATCTGCCGCTCGCCGACTGCGGAGGGTGTGGTCCGGTGGCTGGTAGAACAGGAGGCGCCCGATCTGGTGGTGTCGCTGGATTCGGCGGGGACCCATAGTTATCACATCGGTCATCCTCCCGACCCCCGAGCTGCCGCCGCCGCGCTCAAGCGTGGCGTGGATCTGTCCGCGCTGCGAGCGCGCAAGGTGGTCGACGAAGATTTTTCCCGCTTCGACCTGGTGCTGGCCATGGACCGGGCCAATCTGTCAGACCTGCGGGCGATGGCCGACCCGGAGAGCCATGACAGATTGCGCCTGTTCATGAGCTTTGCGGGCGGAACGGCCATGGCCGACGAGGTGCCAGATCCCTATTACGGCGGCCCGAACGGTTTCGAACTGGTGCTGGACATGGTCGAAGCGGCCGGTCGCGGGCTGATCGAGACGCTGCGCCATGACCGGGGCAGCGTCTCGATGGGTTGAGCTGCGCTACTCGCCGCCGCCCTGAACCGGCGGTTCGGCCTTGGGCTTCTCGGAACGTTCGGCGGCCCGGCTCTCCGCGACATTCTGCGTCCGTCGGGCGGCAGCAGGCTCGGGTAATTTTCCTGTCCCGGATGCTGCAGTCCGCGGCCCTTGGGCAGCGGGGTTCGCTACAGGCCCGGGTGTGGCTGGCAGCGGATTGCTGACCGGTCCGACCGGACGTGATGACGGTACAGGATTGGAGACCGGGCCGACATTCGGTGACGGGAGTGGTTTCGGCACTTGTGTCGGCGCCGGTTTGGCCTTGGCCGGGACCTCGGATCTGCTGGCCGGTGCCTCTGGCGAGGCCGAGGGGCCCGTAGCGGGTGGGACCGGCTTGGGCGAGCCGGCGGGCGCCCGGCCGGCCGTTGGCGCCGGAGGCGGCGCCGTCGGCGCAGGGGCAGGAGCCGGTTTTTCTCCCGGCGGCTCGGCGGACCGATCCCTGGGTGCCGCTGGCCTGGCGGCCGGTGCCGCCCGTCCGGTCTTTTCGCCGCCGGCGGTCGCACCGGCGTCCGGGCTCGGCGCGTCGCTCCCCGCCCTGGCTGGCCGACCCGCGGATTCCGGGCTCTTGCCGATCGGCGGGG
>CBDTYJ010000499.1:0-1737 GCA_965364575.1 uncultured Gammaproteobacteria bacterium | reverse complement strand
GTTCTACGCCAGCCCGCAGACCCGTTGAGCGGGCAGGGGACCGGGGTGAAACTCGAGTTCTACGGCGCCGCCGGGGAAGTGACGGGCTCCTGCCACGTGATCACGGTGGCGGGGAAAAAGATCCTGCTGGACTGCGGTCTGATCCAGGGGGGGCGCAAGCAGACCGCCCGCAACCGCGAACCCTGGCCGTTCGACCCTGCGAGCATTGACGCGGTGGTGCTGAGCCACGCCCATATCGATCATTCCGGCCGCCTGCCGCTGTTGATCCGGGATGGTTTCGACGGGTTTGTCCATACCCAGCGAGCGACCCGGGATCTGTGCCGCATCATGCTCAAAGACGCGGGATTTCTGGCCGAAAAAGAGGCGGAGTCGGAGAACCGCAAGCGCCAGCGCAAGGGCCTGAGACCGGTCCGGCCGCTCTACACCATGGACGACGCCAAGGCCGCCATGCCCCGGTTCAAGGGCATCGGCTATGACGAGCGCAAGCGGATCCTCCCGGGCGTCGAGATACGCTTCCGCGATGCCGGCCACATCCTCGGATCCGGCGTCGTGGAGCTGTGGCTGCGTGAGGGCGGGCTGAAACGCAAAATCGTGTTCAGCGGCGATATCGGGCACCGGGGCGCGCCGATCCTGCGGGACCCCTCGACCATCGCCGAGGCCGACCTGGTGCTCATGGAAAGCACCTACGGCGACCGCCAGCACCGCTCCCGGGACGAAACCATCGCCGAGCTGGCCGGGATCTTCCGGGAGGCCAGCCACGATCACGGCAACATCCTGATCCCGGCTTTCGCCGTCGGACGCAGCCAGGAGCTGCTTTATCTGTTCAGTCGATATCAGCACGATTGGGGGCTGGCCAACTGGCGGGTGTTTCTGGACAGTCCGATGGCGATCCAGGCCACCGAGACCTACGCCCGCTACACCCATCTCCACGACGAGGAGGCGTCCCGTCTGTGGCGCATGCGGGACAACGGCCGCAGCCTGCTGCCGGATTTCCAGATCAGCCGCACGGCGAAGCAGTCGATGGCCTTAAACCGCATCCACCAGGGCGCCATCATCATGGCAGGCAGCGGCATGTGCGAGGGCGGGCGGATCAAGCATCATCTGAAGAACAACGTCTGGCGCAAGGGCTGCCACGTCATCATCGTCGGCTACCAGGCCGAGGGGACGCTGGGGCGCCGTCTCGTGGATGGCGCCGAGCGCATCCGCCTGTGGGGCGAGACCGTCAGGGTCGCGGCCCGCATCCACACGGTAGGCGGTCTCTCCGCTCACGCGGATCAGGACGGTCTGTTGGACTGGTATCGGGGATTCGAACAGCGTCCGCCGGTCTTCCTGGTCCACGGCGAAACCCGGGCCCAGGAAGCCCTGGCCCGACGGATGCGTGACGAATTGCAGGCGGACGTGGGCATCGCCCGGCGGGGCCAGGTGCTGGATCTGGCCGATCCGCGATCGCTCCGGCGCGCCGCGGCCTGACAGCCGGGGCGGCGCCTGCCCGCGGCCGCTCCCGACTCAGTCCTTCAGCACGAATGTGACTTTGAGCCGGACCCTGTAATCTTTTATTTTTCCGTCTTTTACGGTGACTTCTTGATCCGCGACCCAAGCACTGCGGACATAGTGCAGAGTCTTGTGGGCGCGCTCGATGCCCTGCTCGATGGCGTCCTGAAAGCTCTTCGGCGATTCGGAAGTGATTTCGGTGATGCGGGCGACGGACATATCGAGCCTCCTGTTGCTGGGTTGAAA
>CBDTYJ010000498.1:0-1744 GCA_965364575.1 uncultured Gammaproteobacteria bacterium | reverse complement strand
CCACCTCGATCTTGACGAACTCGACGATCAGGATCGACTGGCGCACGATGATGCCGCCGAGAGCAATCATCCCGATCATGGAAGTGGCGGTGAATTCCGCCCCCATGATCAGGTGGCCGGGAATGATCCCGATCAGGGTCAGCGGGATCGGCGACATAATGAGCCCGGCCAGCGCGAAGTTGCGGAACTCCCACACGATAAGGCCGTAGATCAGCACCAGGGCCGCCATGAAGGCCAGGCCCATGTCGCGGAAGGTCTCGTAGGTGACGGTCCATTCACCGGTCCATTCGAAGCCGGTCTGGGCATCGTCCTCCGGCGGGCCGATCAGACCCCAGGGCATGCCGGTGATCTGCACGCCGTCCGGGGTGACATAATCTTCCAGCAGATCCTCCACCGCGTACATGCCGTAGATGGGCGCCCCCAACCGGCCCTCCATCTCGCCCACGACGTACTCCATGGGGCGCAGGTCCTTATGATAGATCACCGGGTCTTCCTGCTCCTGGATGAACGAGCCGAGTTCCGTAAGCGGCACCGTGCGGCCGTCACCGGCACGGATCGGGAGGCTACCCAAGGTATTGATCTGGGAGCGATAGGACAGCGGGATCTGCATCACGATATAGGTCGGCTCCAGCACGGTGCCGCGCTTGACGTCGCCGACCTGGAAGCCGCCCATGGCCATGGCAAGATTCTTGTTGATGGTGTCCACCGAGATGCCGCGCCGCACCGCCTTTTCGGTGTCGACCTCGAAACGCCAGTAGCTGTAGGGCTCGGCCATGTAGGTGTCAACGTCGACCACGCCCTCGGCCTGCTCGAACATGTCCATCATGTCGGCGGCGACCTGGCGTCGGGTTTCCGCGTTCGGACCGTAGATCTCGGTCACCACGGTCTGCAGCACCGGGGGTCCCGGCGGCATCTCGACCACCGCGATACGGGCCCCCAGGGCCTCGGCGACCGGGGTGAGAATCTGGCGCGCCTCGACCGCGATGGCATGGCTGCCGCGATCGCGCTCTTTCTTGTCGATCAACATCACCAGCAGATCGCCTTCCCAGGGCCGCTCGCGCAGATAATAGTGCCGCACCATGCCGTTGAAGTTGAACGGCTGAGCCGTGCCCGCATACCCCTGGACCGCGGTAACCTCGGGGATCTCGCGCACCTTCTGGGCCAGCTGGCGCACCACATTGGCGGTCTCCGGCAGGGCGGTACCCTCGGGCATGTTGACCACCACGCTGAACTCCGGCTTGTTGTCGAACGGCAACATCTTGACCGCAATGGTCTGGGTGTAGAACAGCACGCAAACCAGGGCTGTGGTGACGATGGTGCCGATCAGGAACAGAATGCCGAGGGTGCGGTTCTGCACCAACGGCAGCACCAGCGGCCGATACAGGCGGCTGACGATGCGACGAGTTTTCTCCTCCCTCAGTTCGGCCTTTTTCAGCGCCGCCATGCGCGGGCGCACCCGTAGCGCGAACCAGGGGGTGAAGACGAAGGCGGCAACCAGAGAGAAGAACATGGCCGAGGCCCCGAGCACCGGGATCGGCCGCATGTAGGGTCCCATCAGGCCACTGACCCAGCCCATGGGCAGCAGGGCGGCAATAATGGTGAAGGTGGCCAGGATGGTCGGGTTGCCCACCTCGTCCACCGCCCGGATGGCGTGGGAGATGGAGGTCTTACCCACCTCCAGCCAGTGACGAAATATGTTTTCCACCACCACCGTGGCGTCGTCCACCAGGATGCCGATGGAGAA
>CBDTYJ010000497.1:0-1753 GCA_965364575.1 uncultured Gammaproteobacteria bacterium | reverse complement strand
CACCGCACAGATCCGCGCCGCCCATAGATTCCTGAACCCGGCCATGAAGCGCACGATCCTGCGGCTCTATCGCGCCGCGGATCCGGAAGCGTTCCGGCGATGGGAGCCGCGGATGCTTGAGGCCAGCGCCCGGATCCCGACGCTGGTCCTTTGGGGCATGCACGACCCCTACATCCCGGCGCGGATCGCCGAGCGATTCGGGACCCGCGACATCCGGCGATTCGAGGAGTCCGGCCACTGGCTTCCCGCCGAGTTGCCCGAGGCGGTGGCGGAAGCGTTGGGGGATTTCTTCGCCACGGCGTCGCCGGAAGAATGACGTGGGCGCCCTCCCCCGTCCGGCCACGAAGGCTCCGCCCGGGCGGTCGCCGGCGTGACAGCCGCTGTGGTCGGGCTGCTGGCGGCGGCGCTGTATGATCCGGTATGGGTCAGCGCCGTGCGCGGGCCCCCCGGATTTCGCTATCGGACTGATCGGATTCGTGCTGCTGGCCCGATGGAGCGTGTCAGCCCCGTGTGTCGTCGCCAGGTGTGCAGGCGCCGGTCTTCTGACCGGGATCTCGTCCTGACAAAAAACCAATCGACCCGATGTCCCGCGTGAGTTTCCAGACTCGGTCCCAGGCCATAAGATGGGCGCGGGGAAAGGGAGATGGTTCAGATGCTTGATCGCCCGAGCGACCAACCGACCGCGTGGGCGGCTACCCGGCCCGCATCGGCTCTGCTGCGACGGCTGGCCGCGAGTTGCTGGCTGTTTGTCCTTGCTTTGGCGGCCGGCTGCGAGCGATGCGAACCCTGCGAACAGGTCTATCGCGGCATCTATGTCTGGGGCAACGAAGTCAATGTGTTTCAGCCCTGCGACGACAAAAAGTCCTTCTGGGTGAGCGCCAGCACCTGGGTACAGGAGCCGCTGCTGGAATTCTATCGATCCCACACCTCGCAGCCATACGAGACCATCTACGTCGAGTTCAGGGGCATGGTCCTCGACGAAGTGGTGGGTGGATTCGCCAGCGATCACGACGGCCTGATCCGGATCAGCGAGGTGCTGGACCTGTCGCTGACCGTGCCGGAGGAATGCCATTGAAGGCGGCGTGCCCGTGACGCGCTTCCCGACGCCCGCCGGTGGCCATGGCGGCCCGGGATCCCTTCCAGATCCTGTAACCATGAACGCGGAGATCCGGAGATGAAATTCGGCATCCTTGTATTCGATCAGGCGGAAGAACTGGATTTTGCCGGGCCCTGGGAGATGCTGACCATGTGGAGCCGGCACGTGGGCGGACCCGAGACCTGTCTGATCGTCGCCGAACAGGAAAAGCCCGTGATCTGTGCCAAGGGTCTGTCGATCAACCCCCACGTCGGCTTCGAAGAGTGTCCGGCCCTCGACTACCTTCTGATCCCCGGCGGTCAGGGCACTCGCCGGGAGATCCATAACCCCGCGCTGCTTTCGTTCGTCACCGCTCAGGCGGAGAATTGTCGGACCGTGCTGTCGGTCTGCACCGGCTCCTTTATCCTCCATGCGGCGGGTTTGCTGTCCGGCAAACGAGCGACGACATACTGGGGTTCGCTGGATCGACTCCGCTCGCTCGGAGATGTGGAAGTGGTCGAGGACCGCTTTGTCCAGGACGGCGATATCTGGTCGTCGGCCGGAGTCTCCGCCGGTACCGATATGATGCTCGCCTTCATCGCCAGCGTCGCCGGCGAGGAGACCGCCGGCCGAGTCCAGCTCCTGGCGGAGTACTATCCTTCGACGGTCCGCTATGGC
>CBDTYJ010000496.1:0-1762 GCA_965364575.1 uncultured Gammaproteobacteria bacterium | reverse complement strand
CTGCCCTGGTCCCGTCCAGCGACTTCATGATCCGGATCAGTATTCGATGCCTTCCGCCGCGGCGGTGCGGATCAGTGCATCCTCGATCATCGCCCGCGCCTTGGCGGTGGTCACGTGCAGATAGGCGTGCAGCGCCGCATCCTGCTCATTCCGGTTCCGGCATTGGCGACTGTAGACCTCGAATGCCGTGAGGCTACGGACCAGATCGACCAGATGGTGGGGGCACTCGCATTCGACGGTCGTGGTGACCCGGGCAAGCCGCTGCAGAGCCTGGGCAGACAGCCGGCGCGGGGGGACCTCATCCTCGTCGACGCTGGCCGGGGGCATGGGAGCGTGTTCGCCAGTAGCGCCGGACGGTGACGCGGCCGTCGCACCGACCAGATCCCCGATGGCGTGCAGATCGACGGGGGAGCGGATGACCGTGACGCCGTCATTGACCAGGCGCTCGACGTCGGCCGAGCGGCCGAAGCCGTAGATCACTAACACCCGGTCGGTGCGCGCCAGGCGCCGCAGATCCGCGATCCGCTCGGGCGAGCCGGCCTGGAGGGTGGGCGCTTCGATCACCAGGGCGTCGACGGCCGCGAGGGTCGCATCGGAAGCGAAGCGCTCCGCATCCGTCTCCGCCAGCACCACTTCCGTCCCGGGTGGTGGCGAATCACTCAACACCTCGGACAGGGTTTCGCCGAGGACAGCCAGCCTCACCGTGCCTGACGAAAGTTCGCTGCGGGTCTGGCTGTGATCCTGGTAGGTGGCGAGCCGCGCGCGCAGTGCGTCAGTGTCCTCCGACGCAATCTGCCCGATGCGGTCGCCGCGGTCCACGAGGGCCTTGAGCAGGGTCAGACGCTCCACGTCGTCGTTGGAATAGAGCCGGCGGCCACCTTCGCTGCGGCCGGATTCGACCGCCTTGTAGCGACGCTCCCAGACCCGCAGCGTGTGTTGGGAGATCCCGGTGAGGCGGGACACCGTGCCGATGGAGAAGTCTTCAGTCGCGGACATCAGCTTGCACTCCTGGAGCGTTTGATTAGATCGGCGATCACGCCTTGCGGCGGGTGATGAGCATGTAATTCACGCCCAGATAACGGTGCAGCCGGAATTTGCGGTTCAGCGGATTGACGCCGACGCCGATCCGGTCTTCCACCGCAAAATCGTTGGCGGCGAGGATGGTCTCGAGTTCCTTCGGCTTCGGGAACCGGCGCCACTGGTGCGTGCCGCGGGGCAGCCACCGCAGTATGTATTCGGCTCCGACGATGGCCGCGATCCATGAAGCCAGGGTGCGGTTGATGGTAGAGATCACCATGACGCCGCCGGGACGGGTCAGCTGGCAGCAGGCGCCGAGGAACGTGGGCAGGTCGGCCACGTGCTCGACCACCTCCATGTTCAGCACCAGGTCGTAACGCCGGTCTGAATTCAGCAACGACTCGGCCGTAATTGTGTCGTACTCGACGTCGAGATTCTGGGTGCTGGCGTGCTGGCGGGCGATTGCGATGTTGCGCTCGGCCACGTCCACGCCGTGGACCCGCGCACCGAGCCGCGCCACGGACTCGCTCAGCAGCCCGGCACCGCAGCCGATATCAAGCGTCTCCACGTTCTCGAGCGGACGCTCGGCCGGCAGCTCTGGCCAGTAGGCCCGCAGGCGTTCGGCCAGATAGTCCCGCCGCAGGGCATTGAGGCGGTGCAGGGGCCACATGGGGCCGGAGGTGTCCCACCAGGTCTCGGCCAGCCGGTTGAAGGCGGCGACTTCGGCGGGATCTACAGAGAGGCT
>CBDTYJ010000495.1:0-1772 GCA_965364575.1 uncultured Gammaproteobacteria bacterium | reverse complement strand
AGACGATAAACGACAGGAAGGCGATGCTGGCCGTGGCATAGACCATGGAGTCGTAGCCGAACAGCGGCTTGCGGGCGAAAGTCGGGATGATCTGGGAGACGATGCCGAAAGCCGGCAGGATCATGATATAGACCTCGGGATGCCCGAAGAACCAGAAGATGTGCTGGAACATCACCGGATCGCCGCCGCCGGCCGCGAGGAAGAAACTTGTGTCGAAATATTTGTCCGTGAGCAGCATGGTGACGGCACCCGCCAGGACCGGCATCACCAGGATCAGCAGGTAGGCGGTGATCAGCCAGGTCCACACGAACAGCGGCATCTTCAGCAGACCCATTCCGGGCGCGCGCATGTTCATGATGGTGACGATGATGTTGATCGCGCCCAGGATCGACGAGATGCCCATCAGATGGACGGAGAAGATCAGGAACGGGAACGCGTTGCCGGTCTGCAGCACCAGCGGCGGATACATGGTCCAGCCGCCGGCCGGACCGCCGCCGCCGATCCCGAAGAGGCCCATCACCACCGGGGTCAGGAGCAGAGTGAAGGCGAACGGCAGGATCCAGAAGCTCCAGTTGTTGAGCCTGGGCAGCGCCATGTCCGGTGCGCCGATCATGAGCGGCACCATCCAGTTTGCGAGCCCCACGAACGCCGGCATCACGCCGCCGAAGATCATCACCAGCGCGTGCATGGTGGTCATCTGGTTGAAGAAGCCCGGATCCACCCACTGCAGGCCCGGCTGGAACAGTTCGGCACGGATCACCAGCGCCATGGCGCCGCCGACGAAGAACATGGCAAGGCTGAACACCAGGTACAGGGTGCCGATGTCCTTGTGATTGGTCGTCGTCAGCCAGCGCTTGAGTCCGGTCGGCTCGTGGGCGTGATCGTCGTGGGTGGCGGTTACTGTGCTCATACTCTTCTCCAACTCGAGCCTATCGGGCTGCGGCAATATCGGCCGGCGTGACCAGATCGCCGGTGTCGTTGCCGAACGCGTTTCTCTGATACGTCACGATCGCCGCAAGCTGCTCGTCGGACAGTTGCGGACCGAAGGCGGCCATGGCAGTGCCGGGCCGGCCGTTGATCGAGATATCGATGTGGGCGGCGATGTCGCCGGTGGCCACCGGGCTTCCCGCGATGCTGGGGAAGGTGGGCGGCAGGCCCTGGCCATTGACCTGATGACAGGCGGCACAGTTGGCGTTGTACTGGGTCTCGCCCTGCGCCATGGCCAGCTCCATGGTCCATTCCTGGGCCGGCTGCGCGGCGACGGCAGCAGACGCCATCGCGATCTGGACCGGTTCGGCGGCCATCTCCGCGGCGGCGGTCTGGACCTCTACCGTGCCGCCCTGATCGACCAGCCAGGCATCGTATTCTTCCTCGGATACCACGTTGACCACCACCGGCATGAATCCGTGATCACGGCCACAGAGTTCCGCGCACTGGCCCCGGTAGATGCCCGGCTCCTCGGCCTTGAACCAGAATTCGTTCACGAAACCGGGGATGGCGTCTTTCTTACCACCCAGGTCCGGTACCCACCAGGAGTGGATCACGTCCGACGCGGTCAGCAGCAACCTGACTTTGGCGCCGACCGGGACGACCAGCGGGTTGTCCACGTCCAGCAGATAGTTGTCCACCTCGTAAGGGTCGATGCCTGAGTTCAATTGCCGGGCCTGGTTACTGCTGGCGGCAAGATTGCTGAAAAAGCCGACCCCGTGGTCGATGTAATCGTAGTGCCATTTCCACTGGTAGGCCGTCACCTTGACCGTGATGTCGCTGTT
>CBDTYJ010000494.1:0-1774 GCA_965364575.1 uncultured Gammaproteobacteria bacterium | reverse complement strand
AGGCCGACGGTGAACATGAACAGCACCACGCCGAGCTCGGCGATGCTCTGCAGCTCCTCGACCGCGTGGACGGGGACCGGGCCCGGGGTGTGTGGCCCGATGACGATTCCGGCGACGATGAAGCCCAGGATGGCTCCGAAGCCGAGGCGCTCGAACAGCGCGACGCACAGCGCCGTGGCCGCGAGTATGACGACGATGGCGAGCAGGATTGCAGAGACGTCCATGACCACTCCGTTCGACAGGGCCTGTCGCGATCGGCGAGTCCTGCCGGCTCGGAAACGGGCCGGCGGCGAGCTCCGTCAACAGATGGGTGCGATGAAGCTCGGCCAGGCCCCGGTCGATGTCAAGATCGGCGGCGGCCTGCTCGTTGAACCGCCCACGGAGCGCGGCTGAACCGGCGCCGCTCAGTCAGGAGCCGGTACCTGCATGGCCCCGACGGAGGCGACGGGTATCTCGCAGCCACAGGTGCCTTGTCCGGAGCGGTCAGGCCGTGCGAGCGGTCAGCGGCCCTTGAACCAGTTCTCGATGAAGTTCGGCACCACCGGCGTGACGTTGACGCCGATCATCCAGTCCGGACCGAACCGGTCGGGTTGCTCCACGTAGTAGCTGCCTTCGAGCTCGATCTTCACCGGCGTCTTGCCGAACTTGACGATCTTGCCGACCTGGAGATTGAGCGGGATCGTCCACTCGTTGTCGACCCAGTCGTAGGTCATCTTCGGGTCGGACCCGATGCTCCATCCACCGCCCGGCAGATACGTGATGAAGGGCTCGACCTTCGTCGTGCTGAACTGCCCGTCCTTCCAGCCGGCGACGTCCCACTGGTGGGACGGGAAGAAGCCGATGAACGCGGAGCCCCCGGCCAGCTTGATGTCCTTCGCGATCAGCGCCTCCGGACCCAGACGGAGCTGGCCGCCGCCGAGATCGCTGTCCGAGGCCGTGGGCAGCGTGCCATCGATGCCGAGCGCCCAGAGAACGCCGCTCTTCTCCGTGAAGCCGATGGCGACGTCGAAGCCGATGTCGCCGAGACCGCTCACGCCGCTGAAGTCGTTGTTCCGCGCGCTGAACCTGGGCTGGTCGACCGCGAGCGGGATCGCCGGCCGTACGTAGAACGTCTTCTTCGCGCCCGACGAGGTGTTGCCGATGCCGAATGGGAAGATGGGCTGGAACAACAGCTGGTAGCTGTTCTGATCGTCGGCGCCGGGCAGGTCGCCGGTGTACCCGAAGAACTGGTTCTGGAACTTCAGGCTCGCGAGGTCCGAGTTCGGATTCGCGAGCGCCTTGGCCGCATCTGCAGCGGAGGCCGACGATCCGGTCGGCGGCGCCGTGCTCGTCGAAGCCTGACCGGGCGATTTCTCCTGCGCTCGCGCCGGCGCCGCGGTGAGCATCACGACTGCGGCGAGGAGAAGAACTTTACGGGTTGGCGATCGCCTGGACATCGGGCCCTCCAGCATCTGTCGGCTTCGTGAACCTGGGTGAACGTTCCGGGATGTATCGCCAGCGCCTTCGCAGCGCCATGCCGAGATCATCGAGACACTGTAGCCGAATCGCCCCGCAGTCAATCGAACACGAACACCCCACGAGCGTTGGTGCTGGCGAGCAGGTCCTTCACGGCCCTGTCCACGTCCGCCAGTGCGTAGGTCTGGCTGACCAGCGAATCGAGATCGAGGTTGCCCGCCTGGTATTGCCCCAGGAGGGACGAGATGAAGTGGCCGCTGTGGGCGCCGCTGGCCTTGTGCCCGCACATGCACCTTCCGGTCCCCAGCAGCTCGAAGGC
>CBDTYJ010000493.1:0-1785 GCA_965364575.1 uncultured Gammaproteobacteria bacterium | reverse complement strand
CCGACCAAGACCCAGATGGTGGACAGCGCCGGCGGGCGCACCCAGTTCTCGCTGCTGATCACCGTGGGCATCGTCCTGGTGGTGCTGCTGTTCCTTACCGCGCCCCTGGCCTACATGCCCGAGGCGGTGCTTTCGGCGGTGGTCTTCCTGATCGGTGTCGACCTGATCGATATCCAGGGGATGCGCAGGATCTTCCAGCAGCGCCAGTCCGAGTTCTGGGTCGCCCTGATCACCGCCCTGATGGTCGTGCTCGTCGGCGTGGAGCAGGGCATCATCCTCGCCATCGTGCTGTCGCTCATCGACCACACTCGGCGCGGCTATCGGCCCAAGAACGTGGTGCTCGTGCCGGCGGAGTCGGGGGTCTGGCATCCCCAGCCCGTGGCGACCGGGGCCCAGGCGCTGCCCGGTCTGGTGATCTACCGCTTTACCCACAGCATGTATTACGCGAACGCCCAGCAGCTTTCGGAAGAGCTCACGGAGCTTGCCAACAACGCACAGTCTCCTCTACGCTGGCTGTGCCTGGACGGCTCGGCGGTGGATGACGTGGACTATTCGGCGGCCGATACGCTACGCTCGGTCTTCGGAATTCTCCGGGAGAAGGGCATACGCCTGGTCGTGACCAACGTGATGGAAGATGTCAAGGAAAGCAGTCGTTACAGGCTCAACGAGCTGTTCGGCGAGGATGCGTTCTACGACACCCTGGAGGATGTCGTGCAGGCGTACCAGCGCCAGCCGGCAGAGGCGAAGTAGCGGGCGGACCGGCGGTGACAGAGGCACGGGACCCTTCCCGGACGGACGGAGAGCATGTATTTCATTCCAGTTGAATTCGCGATCGGGGACGTCTATTTTCCGCCCCTGCTGATCGCCGGCTTCCTGGGCTTCGGGGCGGCCTGGCTGACCGCGAATCTGCTGAATCGCTACCGGCTGTCGCGGTTCTTCGCCTATCCGCCCGCGGTGCTGCTGTCGCTCGCCGTGGTATATACCGTCGTCATCGGCACCTTCGTGATACCGAGTTGACCATCATGCATGGGCTATCGAAATCTCTGTTGACCGGCGTGGTGGTGCTGATTGCCGTCGGCGCCTTCGCGCTGAAGTACTGGGACTACATCACCAATCCCTGGACCCGGGACGGCCAGGTCCGGGCCAATGTGGTCCAGGTGGCGCCGCGGGTCTCCGGCCCGATCGTCCATCTCCCGATCAGGGACAACCGGTTCGTCAAGGCCGGCCAGCTCCTGTTCGAGATCGATCCGCGTACCTTCAAGGCGAGCCTGGATCAGGCGCAGGCGAAGCTCGACGAGACGCTCGATGAGCTGGCCGCGCTCGAAAAGCAGGTCGAAGCCGCCAAGGCCGCCGTCGACCAGTTCCAGTCCGCCATCGCCGAGTCGGAGTCCGGGGTCAAGGCGGCCGAGGCCCAGTTCGCGGATGCCGAGGCCAAGTTCCGGCGCAACCGCAAGCTGGTGGAGGAAGGAACGATCTCACGCCAGCAATTCGACGACGTGAAGGCGCAATACCAGGTCGCACTCGCGAGCAAGGAGCAGGCGGACGCGGCGCTGCTGGAGGCCAAGAGCGCCCTGCTGCAGACCGAGGCGAATCTCGCCCAGTCGCAGGCGAACCTGGGCGCTCCGGGAGAGGAGAACGCCCGGTTGCGCTCGGCCAAGGCCGCGCTGGAAACCGCGAGGCTGAACCTAGAGTTCGCCCAGGTGCAGGCCTCGGTGGACGGTTACGTGACCAACCTGAACCTGCGCTTGGGCAGTCAGGCGGTGGCCAACCAGCCGGCGATGGCCC
>CBDTYJ010000492.1:0-1789 GCA_965364575.1 uncultured Gammaproteobacteria bacterium | reverse complement strand
TCGGTGCTGCGGGAGCTGCTGGAAGAAAACGGGGCGAAGTTCTAGTCAGAGCCGGACCGGGAACCGGCGCGTGGCTGTATCGTGCGGCCGGGCATCCGGGCTCCTAGCTGCTCATCCGCCAGATCTCGCCCTGATCGATCGAGCGATCCCGGTGCATCAATATCCACTGGGCATGCTCGTCCAGAGCCGATCCCCCGAGCGCCCTGAGGATCTGCCGATGCTCGACGGGATCGACAGTGTTGTCGAGACGCCGCCGGGCGTTTTTGAAGATCCGCAACATGAACTGGTATTGCTTGATGAGGTCCTTCTCGCCGGTGGCGTGGCCGTAACCCTGGCGGATGCCGTACGCCAGCAGCAGCGTGCCCATCAGTATGGTCATGGGGCCGGACCAGCCGTCGGGCAGGTCCGGCCCGGCCAGCACGAATAACAACACCACGGCGACGCTGGTCAGCAGGCTGATCTGCCCGAGCCGCTCGGTCAGGTGGTTGCGCCTTATACGTTCCGACGCTTTCTTCGCAAAATAGCCGAGCTGTCCGGTGTCGGCACTGCCGATCCATTCGTTCATCACGAACTCGAGTCCGTCGGGGCTCCGGTAGGCACTGACGTCGCAGCGCGTCCCGGCGACGCGCATCACGTTCCGTATCCAGCCGAGTTCTGAGTCCTGGGTCTGGAGGAAATTGTCATGGGTGAATTTCGACTCGTTCTCGTTGCTGATGCCCGCGACCGCCCAGTAGAACTGGACGCGCAGTCCCTCCGCCAGAGTCCGGTAGTCGAGATACTTTCGGTGCCAACCCCGACGCCTCCCGAGATGCTGCATGGCCGCGGCAGCGAGGAAGAAGATCAGGAACGCGAACATGTAATAGGGCCAGCTCGCGAGATCGGAATAGAGGATGAACATCAGACCCATCAGGAAGGCCAGGATGTGGGTCACCCTCAATGTCAACAGCACCTTCCTCTGGTATCGGATCGCGAGCCAGTCGGCGATGCAGAACAGGCGGTTGATGTCTCCCACCCCGGGCGGGAGCCTCTTCTTCTGCTCATCGGTGAAAAGGGGGTATTTGCCGGCTTCGATTTCGTCCGCGAAGCGCACCGCATCGCGGCTGAACTCGCTGCTGCGCTCGAAGATCAGCCGATGCTGGGCCGGCATCTCGCGGCTGCGCGGATGCTCACTGTCGTTGGTGAACCAGAACGCCTCCAGCGGTGTCAGTCCGGCGAGCGGCTCACCGTCCGGCCGGTCCCGGGAGCAGACGATGTGATAGACGAGATCACTCTCGTCGTCCACGAGCATCTGCTGGGTGGCCACGGTCTTCGGCGTGTAACCGGGCATGATGTCGTCGTGATGGAACTTCACCACCTGACCCGTGCCGCCGAGATCCCCGGTCAGTTTTCCGTCCCATAGCGCAAGCAGGATATGGCAATGGGCACAGAGGAAGACGCCGAGCTGGGCGTATTGGCGGCTCCGGGCCGGTCCCGGGTGTGAGATCTCATCGAGGGTGAGGCGCCGCGCCAGGGGCAGTTCGAGTATCTCGCTGGCGCTGGCACACAGGGCTTCGAATTCTTTTCTTGAATCCGTGCCGGCGAAGTCGTCGAGGTAGAGCTCCTTCTTCATCGGCAGGGTCACGACCAGGTCGATGCCGAGTTCCAGCGCCAGCTCCGCCACCAGGCGGTCTGCGCCCTCCGCCAGGGCCGACATGACGCGGATCCGCCGGTCCGGATACGTCTCCTGAAGTCCGATGAGCATGGTCCGCACCTGGTCACGGATGCCGGCCAGCTCGGACGGCACCAGGTC
>CBDTYJ010000491.1:0-1791 GCA_965364575.1 uncultured Gammaproteobacteria bacterium | reverse complement strand
ATCTCGGCGGTCAGGGGGTCCGATTCGGACGGCACCGTGGCCAGCCGCACCAGCCAGTGCATGACCACGAACAGGCCGGCCACCAGCAGCGCGCCGTCCAGACGGCTGAGTTCGTTATCCAGCAGCAGCATCACGCACAGGAGGGTGACCGCCAGCAGGGCCGGCATTTCGCGCTGCAACACCGTGGAGCGGACGCTGAGCGGCCGGAGCAGGGCCGCCGCCCCCAGGACCAGGGCGACATTGGCGATATTCGAGCCGACGGCGTTGCCGATCGCCAGATCGGCGTTGCCGTCCAGCGAGGCGCTGACGGAGACCAGGATTTCGGGGGCCGACGTCGCCAGCGCGACGACGGTGAGACCGATCAGCAGGGCAGGGACGCCCAGGTTACGGGCGGTCCCGGCGGCGCCGATGACAAAACGATCCGCGCCCCAGATCAGCAGGGCGAAACCGGCAACTGTCGCAGCGGAATAGAGCAGCATGAGTAAAAAAGCCCCCTGGCCGAGCGGGCCTTGGGGCCCCCCTGCGGGGCGCCAATGATACACGTTAGGCCGGATAATGATCGACAGGCCGGGTCGGTTTGCGATTTCCGGTCGACCGCCGCTTCCAGTAGAATCCGGACCCGTCGCGAAGCGCGCTCTCGATCCAGCCGGAAAAGGGTTCCGAATCATGAAGACAGAAGAGATCGACGCCCTGATCCGGGCCACGGTCGAGATCGCCGAACTCGAGATCCGTTCCGAAGACGGCGTCCATTTCACCGCCCTGGTGGTTTCTCCCGAGTTCGAGGGACTGCGCCAGCTCCAACGCCATCAGCTGGTCTACAAGGCACTGGGCGAGCGCATGGGCAGGGAGATCCACGCCATGTCGATCCGGGCGCTGACCCCGGCCGAGCGGCAAGGCGCCGCCGGCTGAGAGCGGCTCGCAGAGAGCGTTGGACAAGCTCATCGTAAGCGGCGGCGGGCCCCTCGATGGAGAGGTACGCATCTCCGGGGCAAAGAACGCGGCCCTGCCCATACTCGCCGCCACGCTGTTGGCTGACGGCCCCATGGATATCGGCAACGTGCCCCGGCTGCGGGACGTCAACACCACGGCCGAGCTACTGCGACGCATGGGCGTGCGGCTGGATCTTGACGAACCCGGCCGGGTCCGGGCCGACGCGGGCGGCACCGACAACTTCTTCGCCCCCTACGATCTGGTCAAGACCATGCGGGCATCCGTGCTCGTGCTGGGGCCGCTGGTAGCGCGTTTCGGCAAGGCGGACGTGTCATTGCCCGGAGGCTGCGCTATCGGCGCGCGGCCGGTGAACCTGCACGTATCAGGCCTCCGCGCCATGGGTGCGGAGGTGCGAATAGAGGACGGGTACATCAAGGCAAGGGCAGACCGGCTTCATGGTGCCCGTATCGTGCTCGAGACCGTCACGGTGACCGGCACCGAGAACCTGATGATGGCGGCGACCCTGGCCCGGGGCGAGACGGTCATCGAAAACGCCGCCCGGGAGCCCGAAGTCGGAGACCTGGCCGCCTGCCTGCGCGGCATGGGGGCGATCATCGAGGGTGACGGCACCGACACCATCCATATCCAGGGAGTCGAGAACCTGACCGGGACCCGGTACGAGGTGCTCCCCGATCGCATCGAGACCGGGACGTTCCTGGTCGCGGGTGCTATCACCCGGGGTCGGGTCAGGGCCCGGGATACCCGTCCGGACAATCTCGATGCGGTGCTCGCCAAGCTGGAGGAGGCGGGCGGCCGGATCAGCACCGGGGACGACTGGATCGAGGTGGATATGGCCGGCCG
>CBDTYJ010000490.1:0-1794 GCA_965364575.1 uncultured Gammaproteobacteria bacterium | reverse complement strand
TTGAGCGAACGCAATACGCCGCTGCCGGCACCCATGCCGCGCATGTTGTAGACCGGCTTGCTGAACACCGGAAACGATTCCGGATCGATGCCGTGAGGCGCGCAGGCGAGGCCCTGACTCTCGGCTACGGCGAGTTTGTTGTACACCCACTTGTAATCGGGATACCAGCACCAGGCATCGCCATCCTCGGTCGGGATGTTGACGTCATCCGGGCAGACGACGCCCTCGAAATACTGCATGCGCCAGGGATCGGCTTCGCAGATCGGCATGGTTGAGATCTCCTTTCGGAGTCATTGTCGGGCAGACCCTGCAGACGAGCAAGACAAAACGCTCGCGTGCTCGATCCGCTGCCGGACGAAACCGGGCAGGACTGGCGTTGCCCCCTACTGCAGGAACAGGGACAGATCCGTCGGCCCGGCAAAATCCGGGAACACCAGGCCGATCTCCGAGCGCCCCAGGCGCTTTAGCAACAGCTCGGAGAAGACCGTGCGCAGGTCAGCCACGATCCTGAGGTCTTCGCCGAGAGCCAGATCTCCGTCGGCCAGCCCTGGCCAACTGCCGGCCACTTGCCCGCCATTGACGCCGCCGCCCAGCAGATAGGCGGCACTCGCGGTGCCGTGGTCGGTGCCGCTGGCCGCATTGTCCGCGACCCGGCGGCCGAACTCGGTATGGACCAGGACTGTGACATTAGCCATCCGCGCACCCATGTCGGTGTCGAAGGCGACCAGACAGGCGGCGAGATCGCTTAGCGCCGGAGCCAGGAAGACGGGCAGGTTCTCGTGGTGATCCCAACCGCCCACGTCCAGGCAGATCACTTCCGTGCCCAGGGGCGACTTGATGAGTTGTGCCGCCTGCAGCAGCTTGCGGCCCAAGTCGCTCTCGGGATAGACGGCGCCGTTCTCCGGTTCGTAGCTGGCGGGATCGGCCAGCAACAATTCGTCCATGGCGCTGATCGCCGCCTGGGCCGCACCGCTGTAGGGCACGCCGGGTTCGTACCAATCGGCCAGCAGCGACTGGTAGCTGGTGCCGGTCAGCTCGCCGAGGCCGAAGTCCTGGATGCCTTCGATGGCGATCGGTTCGATCGCCCCAGTCAGCGAGAACGGAACGTTGCCGCTGATAGAAACTGCGCGGAAGGAGGAACTGCTGAGCGCCAGGCTGGTGGCGAGATGACGGCCGATCCAGCCTTCGCTCAGATCAGTTTTGTTGGTCACGGCGCCTTCGACCAGCGCCTGGGCATCGAAATGAGAGCGCGATTCGTGGGGAATACCGGTGGCGTGCACCACGGCCAGCCGGCCGGCGTCATAGAGGGATTTGATCGGCGCCAGGGACGGATGCAGACCGAAAAAACCGTCCAGGTCGATCACGCCACCGGGATCGCCCGGCGGCGGCAGGGCGATGCGCGGACGCTTGGTCGCATAGTCCGGGTCGCCGTATGGCACGATGGAATTGAGGCCGTCGGCGGCGCCGCGCTGGAAGATGCAGACCAACACGTCCCGGTCCGGGTTGATGGCGCGCAGGCTGATGATGTCTCTTCGGGTAAAGGGCATGGCGCGCGCTCCTAGCGCAACTGGAAATAGACCGAGCTGAGCAGCAGGCTGACGACGATCGGCAACACGTCGGGGATCACCTCCGACGGTATCGTTCCGTCGGCGGGCAGGCCGATAGCCTCGGCCAGCCAGTCGATCAGCAGTTGGAGATCACCCTCGTCCATGGGACGCATCAGAATCTCGCCGGCCAGGCGGGCGACGATCGCGGCGGCGGTGTTTTCGTCGTCGATGAGATCGGTCAACGGGA
>CBDTYJ010000489.1:0-1797 GCA_965364575.1 uncultured Gammaproteobacteria bacterium | reverse complement strand
CGCTCCGGTGAAGTCCGGATCATCGGCCAGCTGCTCCATCACCGTCACCGGGCTGGTGCCCTCCAGGGCCAGCTGCACCGGCCTGCGGCCATCCAGACGCTCCCACACCGCCAGCTGGACATTGAACAGGACCCGCGAGGACCCGCTCAGCACCCAGCCGTCCCCTGCGCCGCGGTCGATGCGGCGCCGCTGCTCGGCCCACAGTCCGTCCGAGTTCCGGTAGGAGGGCTCCACGCCCTGGCTGCGGACCCAGTTCTCCCAGCCGCCCATCAGCAGCAGGGCGAACACCAGCGCCAGCCAGCCGCTGCGTCCGATCACCGGCACCGGCCGTTCGAACACCGGCTCGGCCCGCTGCGCCGGCTCAGAACTGGAAGTAGATAAAGGCATTGCTCTGGCCCTGGGTGATGATGATCAGGAACAACATCGCGCCCCATACGCTCCCGACCAGCCATCGCGGCGCGGCCGCGACCACTTCGTGGAGCAGACGATTGCGCATGAACCCGTGGACCAGCAGCATCGACGGGATGACGGTACAGACCAGGATGATGTCGATGGTGGGCAACACTTTCTCGCCATCCATATTGAACGTGAGCATGGTGTCGATCATCCGCCATGCGGTGGCGAAATCCTGGGCCCGGAAGAACACCCAGGTCAGATTGACCGCGAAGTAGGTCAACAGGCCGAGGAAAAGACGCGGTCCCCATCGCCGCCACAATTCGCCGCCCCCGAAGCGGGCCTTGAGCCAGCGCTCTGCCGCGAGGAAGGCGCCGTGCAACCCGCCCCAGACGACGAAGGTCCATGCCGCGCCGTGCCACAGCCCGCCCAGCAGCATCGTGGTCATGAGATTGGCGTAGGTGCGGAGATTGCCCTTGCGGTTGCCGCCCAGGGGGATGTAGAGGTAGTCCCGCAGCCAGGCGGACAGTGAGATATGCCAGCGCCGCCAGAAATCCGAGAATCCGACCGCCGCGTAGGGGAAACGGAAATTGTCCGGCAGCGAGAAGCCCAGGCAGAGCGCCACGCCGATGGCGGTCGTGGAATAGCCGGCGAAGTCGCAGAAAATCTGACCGGAGAAGGCGAGGGTCCCGAGCCAGGCATCCAGCGGGTGCAGCATCCCTTCGGTGCCGAACACGGTATCCGACGCGGTGGAGAGCATCCCGTCGGCGATCACGATCTTGTTGAACAATCCCAGGGTCATGAGACTCAGGCCCCAGCCCAGTTGCGCCGGCGTCGCCACCCGGGGCAGGCGGAACTGGGGGATCAGCTGGGTGGGGCGCACGATGGGACCGGCAACCAGCTGGGGGAAGAATGTGACGAACAGGGCGAAGTCGAGGAAGGACTTCGCCGGCGCGGCCCGGCGCAGATAGACATCCAGGGAATAGGCCATGGTCTGGAAGGTGTAGAAGGAGATGCCGACCGGGAGCACGATATTCCAGTCCGGCGCCTGATAGGCGACGCCGATCGTCGCCATCAAAGCCTGAAAATTCTCCAGCAGGAATCCGCCGTATTTGAAGTAGCCCAGCATGCCCAGGTTGACCAGGATGCTGACCCCGAGCAGCAGCCGGCGGCGCGACGGGCGTTGCTCCAGGTAGAGTCGTTTGGCCACCTGCCAGTCCACCAGTGTGGATATCCACAAGAGGATGACGAACGGCGGGCTCCAGGCCGCGTAGAACAGGTAACTGGCGACGAGCAGATTGGACTTCTTGAACCGCCAGCCGAGGGGCAGATAGTGCAGCCCCAGGACCACGGCGAAAAAGACGATGAAGGTCAGCGAATTGAACAGCACGTCGGCCCGCCCCC
>CBDTYJ010000488.1:0-1800 GCA_965364575.1 uncultured Gammaproteobacteria bacterium | reverse complement strand
CCACCAGCATCGTGTGATCCGGTTCGGCGAAACGCTCGGCCTTGGCGGCGGCCTGAATCTGCGACGGGGACAGGCGCTGGTCGAGGGCCTTGACGGCCGCTGCGGCGCTCGCCCGAACCGATTTGTCCGGACTGTCGGCCAGCTTGGCGATGCGGTCGCGCACGTCCAGACCGTTCTCTGCATCCGCGAGTCTGGCCAGGGCGTTGATGGCCTCGATCTGGACCTCCCGCTCGGGCCGCAGCAGCAATTGCTGTATCTGCTCGACCTGTTTGGCGCCGCCCAGTTTGGCGATGCCGCGGACGGCGCTGGGGATCGAGCGGGCGTCGCCGCTCAACATCTTGGTCAACGCGGGCAGCGCCCGGGTGTCGCCGATGGAGGCCAGCGCATCGGCCGCCCGCTCGCGCACCCACCAGTCCTTGTCCAGCGTCGCGTGGATCAGCGTCTTCACCGCACGCTCATCCTTGGTGCTGTTGAGGATCTCGATCGCCGCCCGGCGGATCTCTTCGTCCTTGTCGTTGATCAATTCCAGCACTGCGCTGACCACCTTGGGTCCGCCGATCTTCGCCAGCGCGTCGGTGGCGCGCGCCCGCACCCACCAGTCGTCGTCGCCGAGCACCGCCAGCAGATCCTTGATCGAGCGGGCGTCGCCGATCTCGTTGAGGACTTCGACGGCGGCGCGTCGCGTGTACTCGGATTCATCCTTCAGCGCCGTCACCAGATGCTTGACCGTATCCGGATCGTTGACCCGGCAGATGATGTCGACGGCCTTGTTCTGCACGTCCAGATCCGGGTCGCACAGGAGACCGACCAGGACCTCGACATTGGGTTTCGCCTCCATCTTGCCGATGGCGTTGATCGCAGCCTGGCGGATGAGCTTGCTGGGGTCCTTGAGCTGCGCCTCCAGCGCGTCGTGGACGTCGGGCCGGTCGAAGCGCGAGAGGATATCGATCAGGTGTGCCCGGGCCACCACGTCCTTGCCGCCTAGCCGACTGATCAGCTCCGGCACGTCTTTCTCGGTCGCCGACTCGGCGACGATCCTGAACAGGGCGGCCTTTTCCGTAGATTCCAGGGTGTAGGCCTGGGTGAGGATGCGCTGGGTATCGAGATTCTGCTTTTGCGACGCGAGGGCTTCGCAGAGGGCGGCGCTGGGGATCTCGTCGTTATTCAGCATATCCACCAGCCGGTTGGGATTGTAGCCCCGGCCCATGCTCAGGGCCTTGACCACCCCTTTCACGGTTTTCTGGCTTTCACTCCCCAGGGCCTTGGTCACGTATGGAAGATTTTTGTCGGTGATGATCTTCGCCAGCAGCTCGATCATCAGCTCGCTGTCCCGACGGTTGGCGGTAGCCAGGGAATCGGTGATGCGGCGGATGGCCGGCGCCCCGGCCTTGCGCAGCTTGTCGATGGCCTTCTCTGCCTCGGGCGAATCGACACTGCCCAGAGACTCTACCTTGCCAATCAGCTGGCTGGCCCGAAGATTGCCCAGAATGCTCATTCGGCGATCATATCTCCGGCTGTCTGAACGGTCCTGACCGAGGACAGGACTGGCCGCCCCTGACCCCGGCGGCAGGGTCCTGGACAATCATACAGCTTGGGCCGAACGGAGGCGTCGCCGGACGCGGCGGTCTTCATGGGCGGTACCTTACACAACGCCCTCTGGTTCGCCAAGGGATTTGGTCGCTCGCGGGGACAAAATTCCGTTAGAATGCCGGGCTTTCCAACCGACCCCAGTCACGGGAGTGTGTAGAGTGAACGAAGACCTGGTCGAGACCCTGCGAACGGCCCTCGCCGCCTACGCGG
>CBDTYJ010000487.1:0-1802 GCA_965364575.1 uncultured Gammaproteobacteria bacterium | reverse complement strand
TTGCCCGGATGTCCGGCCTGCTCGTCCACGCCGGTCTCCCGTAACCAGGCTTTGCCGAACAAGGCGGGCGAATACCAGGCGCCGCCGAGCACGAAGGCGGAAACGGCAGCGGCGAGCACGGCAAGGTGATTGATGTCGGTCATGATTAATCCCCCTCCGGACAGATCGGTGCCGGCCAGCCGGCGCCTTCTGCAGTGTAGTGGAAATCCGGTGAGCCACGATGTCGAGAGCGCGGGGCTCACCAAAGAGGAAGCCCCGGGGCACCCGCGCCATCGTCAGCGATTCACCGGCGAGGAGGGCGGCGGCTCGTGGTCCACGCTTCTTCCGGCTAAAGGTTTCGGCCGGACGGCCGATCTCTATGTCATAGACCGGTACGTGATCGTGCCCCGTATGCGGGCGGTTCCATCCTACGGGGCCCGGAATTCCGCGGACATTTCCGCGTGGTGATCAGGGCCGGCCCACAGGAGTATGCGCCTGATCGCGCAGGAGACAGATTCATGACCGACGATCATGCCAAGACGATGACCAACATCTGCCGCTTTGCGCCGACCTGCACGCGCCCGTTCGGCCGGACCGATTGCGCCCGCGCCTGGTGTTTCGGACCCATGGTGCGCCCGGGCCAGAAAAGCGATCCCGGCGCGGCGGACAGGCCGCGGAACGGATCGGCTGAGTCAAAGGACGGCTGACCGGGGCCGGATCCGGCTCCTGCCGCGACCCCGGGCGATCCTCGCCGCCGCCGGAGCCTCTCACCCAGACCTGTTCACATACCGCTCGCCGGCACGGCCGACCTAGTGGTCCACGGCGATCATCACGTTGGATGCCTTGACCACCGCATAGACGTCGGAGCCCTCGGTAAGCTTCATCGCGTCGGCGCTGGCCTTGGTGATGACCGAGACGATTTCCGCGCCACCGCCGACATCGACGATGATCTCGGTGTTCACCGCACCGACAGTGATGCGCTTGATGCGCCCCTTCAATGCGTTGCGCGCGCTGATCCTCATGGGCTTGCTCCTTTTATTTCCCGAACTCTACCGGCCAGTCGCGACCGGCCGGCGTGCAAATATCCTCGCAGTCGCCCGCATCCGGACATCAAGACGTCTTCAAGTCAAGTGTAGCTGCCCGACCGTTCTATCTGGTGGAGGATCTCCAGGGCGAGATGCTCCATGCGTTCGAGACTGATGTCGGCTTTGCTGAGGAATTCCTTGTCGTAGTGACCTGGCCTGGCCCAGTCCTTGCCGGTGATCTGGCAGCGCTTGGCCAGTTTGTCGATCCCGAGATCCCGCAGCGCAAAGCCGAGCTCGGTCCACAACACCGAGAGGCGGCGCTCGGTGGCATGGTCACGGGTCCCGGTATCCTGCATCTGGCGCATATATACGGCAGTTTCCCGGGAGGCGGTGACCACCTCGCGCAGCGCCTTGACCGACTGCTGCTTGCGCGCCTCTCCGGCCCGGTTGAGATTGGCCAGCCAGGCTCTGACATGCTTGAAAATATCCCAGAGGAGGGTGGGGCTGACGCCGGCCATGGGGTGATCCGTATTGAAGGGCTCGGAGAGCGATCGTCGCTAAATTAACGAAAAACGTTCTCGATCCCAATTCATTTATCGTTGATGGCCAGGATCACCTCCGACGGAAACAGCATCTGCTGGACGTATTCCCTCGACTGCACCGAGAAGCCGCCCTGCGCTAGCGCCGCCGACATACGCACGCCCCGGCATCCGCCCATGAGCGACGGCGACAGGTGGTAAAGCCTTTCGTACAGACCGGCCCCCGTCCTCTCGGCCAGGGTCATATTTGCGAGGACCA
>CBDTYJ010000486.1:0-1805 GCA_965364575.1 uncultured Gammaproteobacteria bacterium | reverse complement strand
AGCCTGGTTCATGTCGTTCAGTCCGGCCATCCGGTCGTGAGCATTCAACGGGCGCCCGTCCATCCAGATCATAGCAGCGCCGGCGGTGGCGGATATTGATCCAGGTAGTGATTTTCACTGCGCATCAGGCCGGCGCCGTGAGCATGGTGATCAGGTTCAGACCGTCCCGGGCGGGTATCATGACCAGGACGATCAACCCGGCAGCGGGGAACCCGATTTACATGAGCGAGACAGGACTGGCCAGGCTGCTTGGAGCACACTTCGGGATCGTGCCCCGGAGGGTCTCACCTGTGGGACGCGGCCTGATCAACCGCACCTATCAGGTCGAAGCCGATGACGGCCGAAACTGGGTGTTGCAGGCCGTCAATCCCATCTTCCCGCCTGCCGTGAACGAGGATATCGATTCTGTCACCGGCTTCCTGGCCGCCCGGGGGATGCTCACTCCCCGACTCCGGCGGACGGTGACCGGCGCCGCATGGGTACGGTCGGACGGCGCTGTCTGGCGCCTGATGAGCTGGGTCGATGGCGTTGTTTTCGAGCGACTCGACGGTCCTGAACAGGCAGCAGAGGCGGGCCGCTTGCTGGGTCGATTCCATGACGCCTTGAAGGACTTCGAACACACCTTCCATAACCCGCGTCTGGGCGTGCACGATACGGCGGCACATCTGCGCAAGCTGGAGCGAGCGCTGGAGGAAAACACCGGACACCGGTTCTTCAGCCGCATCCGGCCGCTGGCCGAGGACATCCTCGGCGCTGCCGCAACCTTGCCAGGGCTATCCCCATTACCGGATCGGATCGTCCACGGCGACCCCAAGATCAACAACATCCTGTTCGGCGCCGACGACGGGCGCGCCCTGTGTCTGGTAGACCTGGATACCCTCGGAAAGATGCCGTTGCCGCTGGAGCTGGGCGATGCCTTCCGCTCCTGGTGCAACGTGGCCGGCGAAGACACGGTGGATGCATGCTTCTCCACCTCGCTGTTCGAAGCGGCCGCGGCCGCCTACGCGGAACAGACACGTGACTGGCTGATGGAACCGGAGTGGCGGGCCATCGTGACCGCCACTCGGACGATCTTCGTCGAGTTGGCGGCCCGCTTCTGCGCCGATGCGTTGCATGAGTCCTATTTCGGCTGGGATCCGGCGCGCTATGAAAGCCGCAGCGAGCACAACCTGGTGAGAGCCCGGGGACAGCTGTCTGCTTACCACGCCTGTTCGGAAGAAGCGCCGGAACTCGACCGCATAGTGCAGCGGGCTTTCGCCGGAGATCCCGGATGAGCTGCCATACATGCCCGCCGATGACTTAACATGGATCGAGCGCCGAGCGGCGCGGAAAAGACGCTGAACCTCCCGGCATGCCCACGAACGTCACGCCTGAATACAAGAAAGCGGAAGAGGCCTTCCGCAAGGCCCGGGAGCCGCGGGAACGGCTCGACTGTCTGCGCGAGATGCTGCGGACCATCCCCAAACACAAGGGGACCGAACATCTGCAAGGCGACATCAAGAGCCGCATCAAACAGCTCACCGAGGAACTGGCCGGTCCGCGCAAAGGCGGCAAGCGCAGTGGCCCCAGCCACGCGGTGCGCCGGGAGGGCGCGGCCCAGATCGTGCTGGTCGGTCCACCCAATTCGGGCAAGTCAGCCCTCCATCGGCGCCTGACCGGCGCGCGTTCGGAGGTGGGCGCCTACCCGTTCACCACCCAATTGCCGCAGCCCGGGATGCTGGTCTGGGAGGACGTGAATTTTCAGCTGGTCGACCTGCCGCCAGTGGCCGAGGAGTACACCGTGCCGTGGTTCGCCACGCCGCTGC
>CBDTYJ010000485.1:0-1813 GCA_965364575.1 uncultured Gammaproteobacteria bacterium | reverse complement strand
CGCCGCTGGCCTTGTGCCCGCACATGCACCTTCCGGTCCCCAGCAGCTCGAAGGCGTTGAGTGCAATTTCCTTGTCCGGCTCCGCGATGCCGACGACGACGGTCCGGCCCATCGGTCGCGTGGACTGGTAGGCCTGCTGTATCAGCACGGGGATGCCGACACACTCCACCGCGACGTCGGCGCCGATGCCGCCGGTGATCTCGTGGATTCTCGCGACGGCGTCTTCCTCGTCACCCTTGACGCAGTGGGTGGCCCCCAGCTTCTTCGCCAGCTCGAGCTTGCCGGGCGAAAGATCGACGGCGATGATCGTCGTGGCCCCGGCGATGCGTGCGCCCTGGATCGCATTGAGGCCGACGCCGCCGCAGCCGAACACCGAGACGGCATCGCCCGGGCGGACGTTGCCGGTGTTGATCACGGCGCCGGCGCCGGTCATCACCGCGCAGCTCACGACGCAGGCCCGGGTCAGGTCGATCGTGGGATCGGCCTTCACGCAGCAGTCCTGGTGCACCACGGTCTGCTCCGCCATGCACCCCACGCCCAGAAAGGACTGCACGGCGGATCCGTCGGCGCGTCTGTGTCGGGTCGTGCCGTCCGTGTACACCCCGGCCAGCTGTTGCTCGAGGGGATGGGACGCGCAGAAGGATGACAGCCCGCGCTCGCACATCACGCACGTGCCGCAGGAGGGGCTGAAGTTGAGCACCACGTGATCGCCCACCTGGACCCGGGAGACCTGCTCGCCCACCTCCGCGACGACACCGGCACCCTCGTGTCCGACCACGCAGGGCAGCGGCGTGGGCAGGGCCCCCCCGATGACGTGATAGTCCGACATGCACAGCCCGCAGGCCTTCATGTCGACCCGCACCTCGTGGGGCCCCGGAGGCGACAGCTCGAGATCCTCGACTGCGAACTCGTTGAGCCCTGTAACGACGACTGCTTTCATGCTGGCGATCTCCCTCGTGAATGTCCGGATGGAGGTCTTGCGCAGGATCGCATCCTGCACAGGTCCGCCCTGGATGGCCTGGTGCGGGTCAATATTCTCGATCCGCCCCGACGCACCCACCGGCGCCGGGCGGCCTCTCGGCTTCCGAAGCCGCCTCGGCGGCTGACTGAATAGCCGTTCCGAACTTTGCTACACGTGCATCTCGGCCTGGCCCTCCCGCCCCCTCGTGACGAGGGGGCGGGGCGGGGTGGGGGAGTCGGAAGGAGCGAATGAACGAAATCGCAGATGTAGCACAGTTCTGCACAGCTATTTAGAGCGGGATGTGCCCGTCGACGGCGATCGTCTGGCCGCTGACCCGCAGCCCGGCGGGGCTGTCGAGGTAGAGCACGCAGCCGGCGATGTCTTCCGGCGGGATGAAGGTGCGCAACGAGCTCAGGGACAGAACCTCTTTGCGGACGTCTTCGATGCTGCGGTTCTCGGCCTCCGCCCGTGCCGCGATCACCCGCTCCTGGCGGTCGCCGGAGATGACGCCTGGACAGACGGCGTTGACGCGGATGTTGTCCGGGCCGACCTCGGCCGCCAGCGATTCGGTGAGCCCGAGCACCCCTCGCTTGGCGGCGGAGTACGGCGTGCGATTGGGGAAAGCGTGCAAGGCCCCTACCGACGACATGTTCACGATGAGCCCGCTCTTCTGCGCCTTCATGCCCGGCAGCACCTTGGCAATGCAGTGGAACTGGGAGACGAGCCCGATGTTCAGGACGGCGCGGACCTCGTCCGGGGAGACCTTTTCGATGGGTGCCGTTGGGCCCGCGATGCCCGCGTTGTTGACCAGCGTGTCGCAGCCGCCGAGGAACTCCAGCGAGCGGTCCATCC
>CBDTYJ010000484.1:0-1814 GCA_965364575.1 uncultured Gammaproteobacteria bacterium | reverse complement strand
CGGAGGCAACATGCTCGCGATTCGACATGCAGAGGAACGGGGACTGGCGAATTTCGGCTGGCTGAACAGCCGCCATACATTCTCCTTCGGCCACTACTACGACCCGCAGTTCATGGGCTTCGGCTCCCTGCGGGTGATCAACGAGGATCGGGTGCAACCCGGACGGGGCTTCGACACCCACGGCCATCGGGACATGGAGATCATCTCCTACGTGCTCGACGGCGCCCTCGAGCACAAGGACAGCATGGGCAACGGCTCGATCATCCGGCCCGGGGACGTCCAGCGTATGTCCGCGGGTACCGGCGTGCGCCACAGCGAGTTCAATGCCTCGGACTCCGACCCGGTGCATTTCCTGCAGATCTGGGTGCTGCCGGAAAAAGACGGCATGGCCCCGGGATACGAGCAGAAGAACTTCTCCGAGCAGGAGAAGCGAGGCCGTCTGCGGCTGGTCGGCTCACGGGACGGGCGCGATGGCTCGGTGACGATCCATCAGGACGTGGACCTGTACGCGACCATTCTCGGGGCGGGCGATCGCGTCAGTCACGAACTGGCTGAGGGGCGAAAGGCCTGGGTGCAGCTTGCCCGGGGAAGCGCAGTGCTCAATGACCGGCAGCTCGCCCCGGGCGACGGCGTCGCAATCGAAGGACCGTCAGCGATCACGTTGGCCGGCTCCTCGGACGCCGAAGTCCTGCTCTTCGACATGGGTTGAGGCCGGAAATCTGCCATGAGTGAGGAATCGAACCGAAACGGTATCCCGGGCCGTCGGGACTTCATCAAGCAGGTCGGCACGGCCGGCTTGCTGACAGCCCTGGGCTCACGCTTTCCAGTCGCCTATGGCGCATCGACGACACCAGGAGGAACCCGCACACCATGGACGCTCCTGATCAACGGGAAATTCGCCACGCTCGACCCGGCCAGGCCGCAGGCGACGGCGGTGGCGATCAGGGACGGTGTCTTCGAGGCCGTCGGCAGTGACGAAGAGATCATGCGGCTCGCCGACGCCGACACGAAAGTCATCAACCTCGAGAAACGCACCGTCATCCCCGGTCTCAATGATTCCCACACCCATGTCATCCGCGGCGGGCTCCACTACAACATGGAGCTCCGCTGGGAGGGCGTGCCCTCGGTCGCGGATGCGCTCAGGATGCTCAAACTCCAGGCGGACCGTACGCCCGCCCCGCAATGGGTGCGTGTCGTCGGCGGCTGGACCGAGTTTCAGTTCGCCGAGCGGCGCATGCCTACCCTTGACGAGATCAATGCGGTGGCACCCGATACACCTGTCTTTATCCTCCACCTTTACGATCGGGCCCTGCTCAACGCCGCCGCACTGCGCGCGCTCGGCATCACACGGGACACGCCCGATCCCCGGGGTGGCGTGATCTACAAGGATCGTCTCGGGAACCCGTCCGGCCTCCTACTGGCGGAACCCAGCGCGCTTATCCTCTATTCGACGCTCGCCAAGGGGCCGGTGCTGCCGTTCGAAGACCAGATCAACTCATCGCGCCACTTTCAGCGCGAACTGAACCGGCTCGGCGTGACCAGCGCCATCGACGCGGGCGGCGGCGGCCAGAACTATCCCGATGACTACGAGGTCATCCAGGAGCTGCACAGACGCGGTCAGATGACCATGCGCATCGCCTACAACCTGTTCGCCCAGAAGGCGGGGTCGGAATACGAGGATTACAGACGCTGGACCGGGATGGTAAAGCCGGGCGAAGGTGACGCCATGCTGCGCATGAACGGCGCCGGCGAGAACCTGGTGTGGTCGGCGGCGGACTTCGAGAACTTCCTGCAGCCCCGGCCCGAACTGGCCG
>CBDTYJ010000483.1:0-1815 GCA_965364575.1 uncultured Gammaproteobacteria bacterium | reverse complement strand
GCGGTCTCGGCCGGCACCTCGATATCTTCGTTGGCCGAGAATTCGCAGCCGCCCAAAGCCAGCGCCACGAATACGCCGACCAAGACCCACGCGCGACCCGGGCTGGTGTGTGCAGATATATTCATATTCGTCAAAATGCGGCCGCGAACCGGCTGGCCTGGTTGATGGCCGCCTTGGCATCCAGTTCGCGCGCCTCATGTGCGCCTCCTATCAGGCTGTGACTCACGCCGGCACGTTCGAGTTCCCCGGCCAGCGCGCGCAGCGGCTCCTGGCCGGCGCAGACGATCACGGAGTCCACCTCCAGCAGACGCGGCTCGCCGTCGACGGTGATATGCAGGCCGGCGTCATCGATACGCTCATAGCTTACGCCCGTTATGGTCTCCACGCCCCGCGCCCTGATGGAGCTGCGATGGATCCAGCCGGTAGTCTTGCCCAATCCGGCGCCGGGTTTCGATTTCTTGCGCTGCAGCAGGAAGATCTGCCGCGGCGACGGCAGGGGCTTTGCCTCGATTCCTTCGACGCCGCCACGGGCCTTGAGGTTTAAATCGATGCCCCATTCCCGGCTGAATGCCTCCACCGCCGGCGCACCATCCGAATGGGACAGGAACTCGGCCATGTCGAAGCCGATGCCCCCGGCGCCGATGATCGCGACCCTGGCGCCCACCGGTCGCCCCCCGAGAAGCACGTCCACATACGAGAGAACCTTGGCATGATCGATGCCCTCGATCCCGGGCCGCCGTGGCACCACGCCGGTGGCCAGCACCACATGATCGAATCCCCCGGCGGCCAGCTCCCCGGCGCTTGCCCGATGACCCAGGTGCAGGTCCACGCCGGTCAATTCGATCTGCCGCGAGAAATACCGCAGGGTCTCGTGGAATTCCTCCTTGCCAGGGATCCGCTTGGCCATATTGAACTGGCCACCCACGGCCGGGGCGGCTTCGAACAGCACGACCTTGTGCCCACGGCCGGCCGCCACGGTCGCGCAGGCCAGACCGGCGGGCCCGCCACCGACCACCGCCAGCCGGCGAGGCGCCTTTGTGGGCGGGTAATTCAGTTCGGTCTCGTGACAGGCGCGTGGATTCACCAGGCAGGACGCGGTTTGCCCCTTGAAGGCGTGATCCAGGCAGGCCTGGTTGCAGGCGATGCAGACGTTGATCTCATCTTCGCGCCCCTCCATCGCCTTCACGGGGAATTCGGCGTCCGCCAGGAAGGGTCTGGCCATACTGACCATGTCCGCGTCGCCCCGGGCCAGCACGTCCTCCGCCACCGCCGGTGTGTTGATGCGGTTCGTCGTGATCAACGGGATCGAGACCTTGCCCATCAGCCGGCGGGTAACCCAGCTGAAGCCCGCTCGCGGAACCATGGTGGCGATGGTCGGGATGCGCGCCTCGTGCCATCCGATGCCGGTGTTGATGACGCTGGCGCCGGCCGACTCGATCTCCCGGGCCAGGATCTCGATCTCGTCCCATGACGAGCCATCGTCTACCAGATCCAGCATGGACAGCCGGTAGATGAGGATAAAATCCGCGCCCACCGCTTCCCGGGTCCTGTGCACGATCTCGATCGGCAGGCGGCTGCGGGCATGAAAATCTCCGCCCCATCGGTCGCGTCGATGGTTGGTCCGGGTCACCAGGAACTGGTTGATGAAATAGCCCTCGGACCCCATGATCTCGACGCCGTCATAGCCCGCTTCTCTGGCCAGCGACGCGCACCGGACGAAGTGACGGATCTGTTTCTCGACGCCGCGCTCGCTCAGCGCCCTGGGTTTGAACGGGGTGATCGGCGACTTGATGGCTGAAGGCGCCACCGTCAGGG
>CBDTYJ010000482.1:0-1828 GCA_965364575.1 uncultured Gammaproteobacteria bacterium | reverse complement strand
CCTCGACGCAGTGGGCAGCCCTCACAGCGGGGCGTTGCGCGGCAGCGGGTCTTGCCGTGCTCGACGATCAGCGCATGGAGTTCGCCGAGGAAAGGGGCATCAGGCCCGGCCAGGGTTTCGACCCGCCGGCGCAGCGCTTCGTAGGCCCGGCGACCCGACGGGACTTCCGCAAGATCCAGCCGGGCAAACAGCCGGCGGGTGTAGGCGTCCACCACGAACACAGGCCGGCCGAGGGCATAGAGCAGGATGCAATCGGCGGTCTCGGGCCCGATGCCATGCAGGGCGAGCAGCCTCTCACGCAGCGTCTCGGTCGGGACGGTCTGCAGTCCGGGCGTGCCGCCCGCATCCAGCCACCATCGGCTGAATACCTGAATGCGATGAGCCTTCTGGCGATAGCAGCCGGCGGGACGCACCGTATCCTGTCGCAACGCTTCGTCGGCTGCGACCAGGCTTCCCGCCTGCAGCAGCCCACGCTGACGCAGAGCGTCGATGGCTCGCGCTGCATTCTCCCAGCTGGTGTTCTGCACCAGGATCGCGCCGAGACAGATTTCGAACGGCCCGCGGCCGGGCCACCAGTCGCGGCCGTCGTAGACGCGAGCCAGCAGGCGGACCAGTCGCCGCAGGTGCGCACGATCCAGCCGCGCGAATCCCGTTTTCAGCGTCGGCGCTTCCGCACGCGGGTCGGTCTGGCCCTGGCCTTCGGCCGCGCCCGCGGGCGCGGCTGACCTGCGGCATCGCAAAGGCTCGCGACTTCCGCTTCGCTCAGGTCCCGGAAGTGACCGGGCCGGAGTTCCCGTTCCAGCCGGATCGGGCCGTAGCCGATGCGGATGAGACGGCTGACGGTATGACCGCGCGCTTCCCAGAGTCGGCGCACCTCGCGCTTGCGGCCCTCGGCCAGGGTCACGTGATACCAGCGGTTGATGCCTTCACCGCCGCCGAATTCGATGGATTCGAAACGCGCCGGACCGTCGTCGAGTTCGATCCCGGCCCGCAGCGCCGCCAGGTCCTCGTCGCTGACTTCGCCCATGACCCGGACTGCGTACTGACGCAGCACGCCGGACGAGGGATGCATGAGCCCGTTGGCCAGCTTGCCGTCGGTGGTAAACAACAAAAGGCCTGCGGTATTGACGTCGAGCCGGCCGACCCCGATCCAGCGGGCGCCGCGCAGACGCGGGAGTTTCTCGTAGACGGTGGGCCGGCCATCCGGGTCGTCATGGGAGCAGATCTCGCCCACGGGCTTGTGATAGGCAAGGTAGCGGTGCGGCCGATCGCCACCGATCCGGACCGGCTTGCCGTCCAGGGTGACGGCCTCGTCACCTTCCAGCGCCTGCCCGATCTCCGCGGGCTTGCCATTGACCGTCACCCGCCCTGCGCGGATCCAGGTCTCGATCTGGCGCCGGGAACCGATACCCGTGTTGGCGAGGACTTTTTGGATGCGCTCGCCCACCGGCGGTCAGGCGCGGCCTGCGTTGGGGTGCTCGTCCTGCCCGGTCTCGGCTGCGGTCTCCTGGCCGGCGTCGGCTTCATTCTCCTCGGCGGAGGACGTATTCACGGCGCCTGAGGCGTCAGGCAGCAGAGCGTGGACTTCTCCCTCGCCCGCCTGCTCTTCCTGCCCGGCCTCCGGTGCGTCCGATTCCGCGCCCGGTAACTCGAATCCCAGATCCAGCTCCACGTTGAGGCTGTCCAGATCCCGGAGTTCGGCCAGCGAAGGCAGTTCGTCGAGACGTTTGAGGCCGAAGTAATCGAGAAACTCGCGGGTGGTGCCGAACATGGCGGGTTTCCCCGGCACGTCGCGATGCCCGACGACGCGGATCCAGCCCCGTTCCAT
>CBDTYJ010000481.1:0-1830 GCA_965364575.1 uncultured Gammaproteobacteria bacterium | reverse complement strand
CCATCGCGACAGAGCCGGAACCAAAAGGTCAATCCCGTGGGAGACGATGCAAATATGGCTGACTTCTGGGCATCCCGAAGTGGACGCTGGCGGATTCGGCTGCGGGAGGAATCCGGAGGAGAAATCCACGAGCGTCTGTTCCGGGTCCTTCGCGACGAGATCGAGGACGGCCGCCTGCCGCCGGGCGCCATCGTGCCTCCGATCCAGCGCATCGCCGAAGAGCTGCGGATCGAACCGGAACAGGTGTCGGGCGCCATCCAGATGCTGGTATCCGATGGACTGTTGCAAAAACGGGAAAACGGCCGCCTTTGCGTCGCCGATGACAGCGGAGAGGCGACGGTGGGCGACAACACGCAGGTGCTGTTCGAACAGAATCTGATCAAGGCGGCGCGCTATGCGACCGAGATGGGCATGTCCACCGTGGACGCGACCGGCGTGTTCCGGGCGAAGCTGGCGGAAACCATCAAACAGCGTGAGGAGGAATCCGGCGACTAGGACCGGATCGATCCATTCTCAGCTCTCCTCCAGCGCCATCGCCTTTCGGTAGGCGGGCCGCTCCAGACAGCGTTCCACGTAAGCGGCTATGCGGGCCGAATCCGGCAATATGCCGAACATGCCCATGAACGCGGCCGTGGACCCGACCATGACATCCGCGACCGAGAAGCGATCTCCCAGCAGCCAGGGGCCGGGCTCGAGCCCTTCCTCCAGCGTCTGCAGCATGGTCTCGAAATCGCCCCAGCCGTGGCTTACCCGGCTGGTCTCCCAGCCGCCCATCTTCTCGGCCATGGCCGGCTCCATCGACCCCGGCGCGAAAAACATCCAGAACAGGAACGGGCCGCGATCGGCCTCGTCGACAGCCGGAGCGAGCCGCCCCGACCCATACCGGTCAGCCAGATACAGACAGATCGCCGCGGAATCGGCCAGCCGCGCCTCGCCATCCTCCAGGGCCGGCACTTTGCCCATGGGACTGGCGGCCAGGAAGTCGGGATCGATCCTTGCAGCGGGATCCCGGATATCGATCAGCACCCGTTCGTAGGGCTGACCCACTTCCTCCAGACACCAGACGGCCCTCGAAGCGCGGGTTCTGGGGCACCAGTAAAGCTTCATAGGCTTCTCCCGTTGATCAGAGCCGCATTCTCGTCTTACTGACGCGGCCGGTTCAAACCCGCTCGGGGCGCACTCCCCGGGACGGGACCCTGGCGCAGTGTCCCCGAGCCTTCGCAAGCGCGCTACACTCCGGCTGTCACCCCGGAGGAAACAGACAATGATCGGATACGTGATGCTCGGCACTAATGACCTGCCACGCGCGACCGCGTTCTACGATGGGCTGCTGACGGAAATCGGTGCCAGCCGATTCATGGAGTCGGACAAGTTCGTCGCCTGGGCGGTGTCCCCGGATCAGCCGGCTCTGTGCGTGACCTTGCCCCATGACGGCAAGCCGGCCACCGTCGGCAACGGCACCATGGTGGCCCTGGCGACGGACTCGCCCGAACGGGTCCGGACCCTGCACGCCCGGGCCCTTTCCCTGGGGGCGACGGATGAAGGCGCGCCGGGTGACCGGGGTGAGGGCTTTTACGCCGGATACTTCCGCGACCTCGATGGCAACAAGCTCAATTTCTTCTGCATGGGCTGACGCGCCCATGCCGCGCAAACCGGACGATCGTCGTGAAAATCACAAACCGGGTCAGCCTCTCCGAGGACGAGGTCGAGATCACTGCCGTGCGCGCAAGCGGCGCGGGCGGGCAGAACGTCAACAAGGTCTCCAGTGCCGCTCACCTGCGTTTCGACATCGGCGCGTCCTCGCTGCCTGCGAGCTGGAAGAAGCGCCTG
>CBDTYJ010000480.1:0-1832 GCA_965364575.1 uncultured Gammaproteobacteria bacterium | reverse complement strand
CCCGAGGGACTCCAGCAGGCCGGCAATACCGCCTGGATCGAGACCTTCGCCTCGGGCGAGCCGGTGCGGGGTGAGGCGGGGTCATCCAGCTATGGCCTGATCCAGGCCGGGGCGCTGGAGTCCGCGAACGTCAATCTGACCGACGAGCTGGTGAACATGATCACGGCTCAGCGCAGTTTCCAGGCCAATGCCCAGGTGATCTCGACCATGGATCAGATCACTCAGACCATCATCAACATCCGGTAACCCGGATTCCGAGTAAGGAGTCGAGGCCATGGACAGGCTGATTTATGTTGCGATGACCGGGGCCAAGCAGGCCATGCGGGCCATGACGACGGTCAGTCACAATCTTGCCAACGTGGCCACCACCGGGTTCCGGGCGGACATGCAGTCCTTCGGCAGCCGTCCGGTGGAAGGCGACGGTCTGCCGACCCGGGTCAACGCCGTGGCGGAATCCCAGGGATGGAACCGCCAGAGCGGGACCGTGGTCGCCACTGGCCGCGACCTGGATATCGCCATCAACGGCGAGGGCTGGCTGACGGTACAGCTGCCCGACGGCAGCGAGGCCTACACCCGGGCCGGCGATCTGCGCGTGACCTCGGCCGGTACGGTGGAGAACGGCGACGGCCATCTGGTCATGGGCAAGAACGGTCCCATCACGCTGCCGGAATTCCAGAGCATCTTTATCGGCGACGAAGGCTCCATCAGCATCGTTCCGATCGGCCAGGATCCCAGCACCCAGGTGCAGGTGGACCGGCTGAAGCTGGTCAACCCGCCGGCGGAGGATCTGGTCAAGGGACCCCAGGGCCTGATGCAGCTCACGAATGGCGAAAGCGCCGTCGAAGACGGCCTGGTGCGCATCGTCACCGGCAGTCTCGAGTCGTCCAACGTCAACGCCGCCGAATCGCTGGTCCAGATGATCCAGCTTTCCCGCCAGTACGAGCTCCAGCTCAAGGCGGTGAAGACGGCCGAAGAGAACGAACAGGCCTCCGCGGCGCTGCTGCGGATGCAGTAATCGAAATCACCAAGGATAGTGGACAGGAGTAAAGGACGATGGATTCACTCTGGGTAGCCAAGACCGGACTGGAGGCGCAGCAGACGCGGATGTCCGTGGTCTCCAACAATCTGGCCAACGTGAACACGACCGGTTTCAAACGCGGACGCGCCGTGTTCGAGGATCTGCTCTACGAACAGGTCAGACAGGTCGGCGGCAGCACCTCGGAGGATACCGAGGCTCCGACCGGTCTGGCGCTGGGATCCGGCGTCCGGGTCGTTGCCACGGAGAAGATCTTCAGCCAGGGCAACCACATGGAGACCGGCAATTCGCTGGACGTCATGGTCCAGGGCCGCGGCTTCTTCCAGATACTGATGCCGGACGGCGACCTGGCCTATACCCGTGACGGATCCTTCATGGTCGACTCCGACGGGCGTCTGGTGACCGCCAACGGTTACGAGGTGCAGCCGGGTGTGAGCATCCCGCCCGACGCGCTGGCCATCAGCATCTCCACCGACGGCCTGATCCAGGCCAAGCTGCCGGGTCAGTCCCAGCTCTCCACCGTGGGCACGTTCCAGCTGGCGGATTTCGTCAACCCGGCGGGTCTGGAAGCGACCGGTCAGAATCTGTTCCTCGAGACCACCGCCAGCGGAACCGCCCAGGTGGGAACACCCGGGCTGGACGGGTTGGGCATGACGGTCCAGGGCGCACTGGAGGGCTCCAACGTCAACGTGGTCGAGGAGCTGGTCAATATGATCGAGACCCAGCGGGCCTACGAGATGAACTCCAAGGCCATCTCCACCAGTGATCAGATGCTCGAGTATCTGAACCAGACCCT
>CBDTYJ010000479.1:0-1837 GCA_965364575.1 uncultured Gammaproteobacteria bacterium | reverse complement strand
TGAACCAGGTGCTGACCCTGCGCGGGTTCCAGCGCATGTATGGCGCCTCGGGGCCGATCCTGCTTTACGCCCTTTTCCTCTCGATCAGCGGGCTGGCGGTCTTCGGTCTGCTGGTGTCTATCATCAACAACGCCATGCGCCGGCGGATCGAGGTGCTGCGTACGGGTGAGACGCCGGTAAAAGAGCGTGGCCACACGTTGATCCTTGGCTGGAACAACAAGATCTTCACCGTGCTGCGTGAGCTGGCCCATCTCGATCCAGGCACGCGGGTCGTCATCCTCGCGCCGAAGGAAATCGGCAAGATGGAGAATGCACTGCGTGTCGCCGGCATCGGCCAGGAGCCCATCACCACCATCCTGCGCAGCGGCGTCCCGAGCAATCTGAGAGAACTCGAGCGGGTGGCCCTGGACCGGGCCAACAGCATCATCATCCTGTCCACGGACGATGACGACAGGGATTCGATCAAGACGCTGGTGCTGCTGGCCGGCCAGCGCCGCTGGCACGACGGTCCGCCGGCGATGACCTCGGAGATCGTCCGCGACGAGAACTACGAGCTGGCACAGATCGCTGCCCGCGACCGGATCCACATCACGTCCTCCAGCCGCGTGATCAGCAAGGTCATCGTGCAGACCATCCGCAACCCGGGCCTGGCAGCCGTCTACAACGAGCTGCTATCCGTCGGCGGCAATGATCTCATGGTCGGCCGGGTGCCCGAGACGGTCGACAAGTGCCTGGGTGAGATCGCTTACGGTTTCCACGAGGCGATCCCCATCGGCGTCACCTGGAAGACGGAATCGGAGCACGGAATCCGCCACGCGGCCGGCCTCAACCCGGGACCCGACTACGAGATCGCCGAAGACGAGAACCTGGTGCTGCTGGCGACCGGCCGGGAGCTCAACTACCGTGGCCTGAGCCGCCCAGACAATCCGATCGTTCGCAGCGTCGAAAGCCGGCAGCCGAGAGTACCGGAGCGGCTGCTGATCATAGGCTGGAACGATCTGATGACGGATGTTTTGCAGGAACTGGATGCCCACTCACTGACCGGTACCGAGATCACTATCCTGTCCCTGCTGGAAGTCAAAGACGTGGAGGAGCGGATCAAGCGCCAGCTCGCGACCTCCTTGCGAAACGTCTCGATCCGCCCGGTGACCGGCGACGCGGCCGAGGAACGTGCCTACCGGGAGCTGGCGATCGACGATTTCGAGAGCATCGTGATCCTCGCCGATGACGCGGGCGGAAAGGGCGATGCCGACACCCGCACCCTGCGCGTGTTGCTGCGCCTGTCCAGCCTTCAAGTCAGACAGCAGAGACGCCCGCACACGACCGTCGAGCTGCTCGACGATGCCAACCGCGACGTGCTCGAGGGTCTGCAGGTGGACGACGTGGTGGTCAGCCCGGAGATCGTCAGCGCCCAGCTGGCCCAGGTCTCGCGGCAACCGATCCTGGGACCGATCTTCCGGGAGCTGCTGAGCGCCGGTGGCGTGGAGATCAGCCTGCGGCCCGCCACGGACTACGTGGAGCCCGGCGTGGATTGCCGCTTCGACGACCTGACCGCCGCTGCACAGGCGAAACTGGAGATCGCTCTGGGGCTGCGGCTGGCCGGGGATGCCCGGCTGCTACTCAATCCGCCGCGGCACCAGGTCTGGCGTCTGGGAGAATCCGACCGGGTGGTGGTGCTCGCACAGCAGGTCTATCGCTGATGCGGCGACCCGGATCTCGAGGGATCCGGCGATCGGGCGCGCAGATACTTCAGCGGAAAGGGAACACCGCCGGCGCGTCCCGCAGCTCCTCCGGCAGGATCAGCAGGCGGAACCCGTTTTGCCATTGCAGCACGTAG
>CBDTYJ010000478.1:0-1844 GCA_965364575.1 uncultured Gammaproteobacteria bacterium | reverse complement strand
CAGGGGTGTAGACCGCCCTCGACAGTGAGCGCAGCAGCACCGTCTCGATCAGCGCCTCGTCCGGCCGCCCCCTCACCTGGTCCACGATCTGGCTGTAATGCTTCGGTTCCAGCCGGTCGCGCCGCGGCATCTTGACGCCGTAGGCGCCGAGGAACGCCGCCAGGTCCTCCAGACTCTCCTCTTCGGGCCCGGTATGGACGCGGAACAGCGTCGGCAGGCGGCGCTTGCGGAGGAAACGCGCCGCCTCCACATTGGCGGCGATCATGCATTCCTCGATCACCCGATGGGCGTCATTGCGATGGCGCGGCACCACCCTGGCGATGCGGCCCCGGCGATCGAAGGCGAAGCCGACCTCGGGGATGTCGAAATCGATCGCACCGCGGGCACGACGCGCTTTCGCCAGACTCCGATAGACCTCGAACAGATGCTCGATGTGGGGCAGCAGCTTGCCGATCCTGTCCCGGGCGCCGGCATCACCCTCCACAACCGCGGCCGCCACCTCGTCATAGGTCAGCCGGGCATGGGACCGCATCAGCCCCTCGAAGAACCGCGACACGGTGATCCGCCCGGCAACGTCCACGTGCATCTCGCAGACCATGCACAGGCGATCGACCCGGGGGTTGAGCGAGCACAGGCCGTTGGACAGGGACTCCGGGAGCATCGGCACCACCCGGCGGGGGAAATAGACGGAAGTCCCCCGCTCCCGGGCTTCCTCGTCCAGGGGCGAAGCGGGGGCCACATAGTGGGACACGTCGGCGATCGCCACCACCAGCCGCCAGCCCTGGCCCTTGCGTTCGCAGAACACGGCATCGTCGAAATCCTTGGCGTCGGCGCCGTCGATGGTGACCAGCGGCAATTCCCGCAGGTCTTCCCGGCCGCGCTTGTCCGCCGCCAGCACCCGGCTGCCCAGGGCGTCGGCCTCGGCCACCGCCGGTTCCGGCCATCGGAAGGGGATGCCGTGGGCTCGGATAGCGGTCTCGGTCTCGATGCCCGGCGCATCGGCCGCGCCGAGGACCTCGGTGATGCGCCCGACCGGCTGGGCCCCCTTGCGCGGCTGCTCGATTATCTCGGCGACCACGATCTCGCCGGGCTTGGCGCCGGCGGTCCGCCGCGGGGCGATAGCCACCATATGGGCCACGCGCGGGTTGTCCGGGACCACGAAGCCGACGCCGGATTCCCGAGCGTAGCGACCCACGACCTCGCTCGTGTTCCGTTCCAGGACCTCCACCAGCGAGCCCTCGGGTCGCCCGCGGTTGTCGTAGCCCTTGATCCGGACCGCGACCCGGTCCCCATGGATGACCTCGCGCATCTGGCGCGGGGAGAGATAGAGGTCATCGCCCCCCTCATCCGGGACCACGAAGCCATAGCCGTCGCGATGGCCGATGACCCGGCCGACGACCACGTCCAGCCGGTCGAGCAGACAATAGTCATTACCGCGGTTGAGGATGATCTGCCCGTCCCGGACCATGGCCCGGAGCCGGTTGTCCATGGCTTCCTGCTGTTTGTGCGACGGCAAACCGAGGGCCTTCATCAGGTCCTTCCGCGGGACCGGGCGGGCCCGCTGACGCAGGATCTCGAGTACCGCCTCCCGGGAGGGGATCGGGATCCGGTGGCGCCGTGGGGCCGTGTCTTTCACAGGCTGCCGGGCGCTTCGCTGGCGGGTCTTCCTGGTGCTCATCGAGTCTCCATTTTCTGCTCAAATCCCTGATTTTGTCTTGTTTGACAAGGATAACCGCTGTGGTTACAGTTCGCGCCTTATTTCGCGGCGCTGTCCTGGCGCCGGACCTCGGCCGAGGTGGCGGAATTGGTAGACGCGCTGGCTTCAGGTGCCAGTGGGGGCAACC
>CBDTYJ010000477.1:0-1857 GCA_965364575.1 uncultured Gammaproteobacteria bacterium | reverse complement strand
GTCAGGATCCCGGCCGACGGCGCCCGGGTGATCATGCCGATAAACGGTGAGGCCATCAGCACCGCCGCGCCGAAGCGCTCGACCCCCCGGGTGAGGAACACAAGCCTCGTCCGCCAGCGTAGCGGTCCGTAACCCGTGTGGTCCTGGATCGCGTGGCCCACTTCGTGCGCGGCCACGGTAATGGCTGTCAGCGAACGCCCGTCGTATTTGTCGGCCGTCAGGCGGACCGCCTTGTCCTTCGGATCATAGTGATCCCCGGCTTCCGTGCGCTCGACCTTGACCTGCTTCATGTCCAGCGCCTGGAGCAGCAGACGGGCCATCTCCGCGCCGGATTCCCCGTAGCGGTCAGCCGGCTCACTGTAGCGGCTCATGACCCGCTGCACCCACAGACCGGGACCGAACACGACGGCCAGCACTATCAGAGCGAAGAGGATGATGGACATGAGCCTTATGATAGAACGCCTGTCGGATTCGTGGTCGGCACGGACAGCTTTTGCGGACGATCGCCTGCGATCAGGCGTGTCGACGGTACCGACTCGCGGGCCGGTTGCGTCGCCACGCCGTGTTTTAGGATGGACAATGAGCTATCCGAAAAGTTTTGGAGGGCGCCAATGAGGATGGGATTTTCACTGCTGCTGGCCACCGTTGCCTGCCATGTCGTCGCGGAGCCTGTGACCGGCCCGGTGATCGATGCATATGGTCCGGTCTACTACGTGCCCGAGGAGCCGCTGGACCTGCCGCCCGACTCGGTTCTCAAGGCCGTATTCGACATCGCCGCAGCGCCTGATGAACCGGAATCGACCAACCACCGGCTGGAGACCGTCGCCCGCTATCTCAACATGCACGCCCGGGCCGGGGTGGAGCCGCGGCAGATGGCGACCGCGGTCGTCCTGCACGGCCGCGCGGCCCGTTCCGCGCTCAGCCCGGCGGCCTACGAGGGACGCTATGGGGAGTCGCACCCGGATGCGGAATTGCTGGACGAATTGAGCCGGGCCGGCGTGCGATTTATCGTCTGCGGGCAGAGCGCCGCCGCATTCGGATTCAGGCATGACGAGCTGGCGGCCGGTGTGGGAGTGTCATTGTCCGCCCTGACCGCGCTGGTCAGGCTCCAGTCGGACGGGTACGCGCTGATCCCCTGGGGGATAAATTGAGCCAGCATCAGGGATTCTTTCCTGAACGGAGCCAGCATCGGCATGTCAGTTCACTGAAGATGCTTTGCAATCCAAGAGGCCGGCCGTCGATGGCCGGCCTCTTTCGGTTCGTTCGAGTGCTGATCGGCGATAAGTCTCTCAGGCCGGGCAGGCGCCGATGGTCGCGTAGTCGATCACGATCAACTGTGGCAGTGGCCCCTCGCTGCCGTCCCCAAGCGGGTCACGCGCAATCACGTCCAGTACCTGGCCACCGTTCATCGGGAAGTCCTGGACTTCGATGGCGATGACGGCCTTGTTCCCTGCGGGTGTAACGTAGATGTCGTAGCTCCCGGGAGCTACGGACTGGATGCCCGTGTCGGCCGTGAACGGCACGTCCGGGAAATTGGGAAACACGTCCGGGTCGTTCAAGTCGGTGCCGTCCTCGAGCAGATAGATATCGACGTTATCAGTGCTGGGCGAGGCATGGGTCACGCGCAGTTTAGTCTCGGTGATGACCGAGCGCGTGTCCGTGTCCAGGGGAATCGGCTGGAGTCCGGGCGTCGACAGAGCGAATCCGGTCACGACCGCGGTCGCTTCGCCGGCTTGTTCTGCATCGACGGGGAAGGACAAGACCGGCGTGGGATCACCCGTGGCGGTGATGTTGATGCCGTAACTGGCCGGGGCTGGAATGGCCTCGATGGCGCAAAACGCGGTGAACGGGACGTCG
>CBDTYJ010000476.1:0-1859 GCA_965364575.1 uncultured Gammaproteobacteria bacterium | reverse complement strand
CTTGGCTATGAGAAGTTCGAGCCCGACGAGAACTTCAGCGGCACATCTGAAGATTCCATCGACACGATCGTGCTGGGCTTCTTCACCACGTATTGAGGCTGAACGACCGAAACCGATGGCCTCCGCCGGGAACGGCGGGGGCCATTTTTTTTGACATCGCGACCGTCATGATCCGCCAGGGCTCATCCCGTCTCCGGGCGCGTTGCCCTGAACATCTCGAAGCATGCCTCGGGACGATGATATGCTGCCCGGGGCGCCCTGGTGGTGGTTGCACCCGGGTCGCTCGAATTCATGGCCGACGGCGACAACACTGCGGAAAAGGAACAGCGAGATGAGATCTGCGAGTCCGGGCGACTTCCTGCCGCTCAGGAGGAAACCATTGAGACTGGCGGCCATGATCGGTCTGCTGTGGGTGCTATCCCTGACAACGGCGTCCGTCAGCGCCCAGACGGCTACCACGCAACCCACCGACCCGGTGGTGGCAGACGTGGTCCGGATGATCGAGGTGGGCATCGACCCGGAACTGATCCTCAACTGGCTGCAATCCAGCGGCAAGCGCCCGGGCCCGCTCAGCGCCGACGATGTCATCGCCCTGGCCGAGGTCAAGGCGCCGAAACCGTTGATCCAGGCGCTGCTGGATCTGTCGACGACGGTGGCTCAGGCGCCTGCCGCGCCCGTGACGCCCGGCGTCGGAACCGGGACCACGGCGCCCCCCCCGGCGCCCGCCCCCATCGCGCCCGCGCCCGTTCCACCTGCTGCCGCGTCCGTGGATCGCGACTGCTGTCTGGTCGATTTCTCGGTCGAATACCGGGCCACCGAAGACCGGGTCGGGGCGGAATTCGAAGGGCCGGGACACGATCTGTTCGTCTATCTGGACGGTAGATTTCTGGCCCGATTCGAGTCCCAGGGCAATATCGCGGCCCAGGGACCGATACCGTTCAAGGTACGCGTTGCGCCCGGCGATCACACCATCCGCCTGACCCGGGAATTGCACTCCCGGCCAGCCGCGCAGAAACGTCCGGACGAATGGGATCACCTGACCACGGTCAGCCCGGCCGTCATCGATTTCCGGGTCGAACCCGGCGCGGACTGGAATATGGATATCCGCTGGGTCCAGAGTGAATTCTCACTCAAGAAACCGCTGCACTGGCGATGGTCCCGGAACGGCGTAGAAGTGGCGGGCGAGAAGCACGCCGGCGCCTTCCGCGACGACTGGCCGTATCTGTGCGAGGACGTGGAGACCAGCCGCGACACCGGCGCCATCTCGGGCTGGCGGGCCCGGGACCGGATGAAGAACTGCGTGAGCTGGGCTTCGCTCTGGCCCGCAGCAGACAAGACCGCCCGTGTCGATATCCTGGATGAACTCCGTCAGGTCGACTTCCAACCCAATATCACTCCGGTCGGTCGGATCGACTGAACAGTGCTACGGATTGTCGGGCGGCTGAGTCTTCTCGAGCCGAGCACGCCCGGCCGGCCACGCAGCGCGGGGGGCGTCCGTTCAGACCCTGACCGTCTCACGGCCCTGGCGCCGGCGTCGGGCCTGACAGGAAGATCCGCAGCTCCCTGGCGCGCTCCTCCCCGTCCGCCGGACCATAGCGCACCAGCAGATCCGAGCGGCCGTCGTCATCCAGATCCCGCGCCTCCACCATCTGTCCATTACGCGGCAACGGGAGCGACATGCCACGCGGTTTGTCCCCGAACAGGGCCTCGCCCGACGCGCCCGGATAGAACGTCAGCTCGTCGGGGTTTTCCTGCACCATCAGTTCGGCGGCGCCATCCCCGTCGAAGTCGGCGATCGCCACGGCCGGATACCGGGTCAGACCGGTCTTCAGATCGAATTCGACCTTGAAACGGGTCCG
>CBDTYJ010000475.1:0-1862 GCA_965364575.1 uncultured Gammaproteobacteria bacterium | reverse complement strand
CACGAGCGGAGCGAGTTCGAGACCTTTATCGATTCCTCCGGCTGCCCGTATTTCGTGCTCGCGTCACCCGAGGGGATCGTCGGCTGCGGCGGTTACGGCCTGCGCGAGGCGGGCGCTCCGGCGGACCTGTGCTGGGGCATGGTGGCGGCCGCTCATCACCGCTCGCGCCTGGGCGAGTTCCTGCTGCTGGGCCGGCTGGAGGCCATCGTCCGTGACCAGGTCGCGGCAAGCGTGCGGCTGGTGACGAGCCAGCATACGGACGGGTTCTTCCGCCGATACGGATTCGAGGTCCGGGGACGGGTCGTCGACGGATACGGCCCGGGCCTGGACAAGGTGTCGATGGACCTGGCGCTGACGCCGGATCGGAGACGGTGGATCCGGAACCGCTGGCACTCGATCGGGGGTACGCCGGCCGGGGATTGAATCCTGGCCATGAGCGAACCGTCGCGCGACAGGGCGGGCGGCATCTGTTAGAGTGCGCACGCCTCGACGCACTTCGGTCTGCGTCGACCCCTCCCGATCCGCAGATGTGCGGATGCCGGAGCCCGATCATCCCGCCACCCGGACCGACCCGATCCGCCGTCAGTGAACGGCGCCCCGGGCAGGGTGGTTTCGGAGTTTTATTCAATGCATTTTTCAGACATCGGCCTGTCGGCCGAGCTTTTGCGCGCGATCAAAGACCAGGGTTACGAGACACCCACCGCGATCCAGCAGCAAGCCATCCCCCTGGTCCTCGAAGGCCGTGACGTCCTGGCCGGGGCGCAGACCGGCACCGGCAAGACCGCGGGGTTCACGCTGCCACTGCTGCAGCGTCTGCAGGATTCCGACCCGAACGGCCATCAGCGCCGGATCCGGGCGCTGATCCTGGTGCCCACTCGCGAGCTGGCGGCGCAGGTCGGCGAGAGCGTGCGCACCTACGGCCGCTATCTGCCATTCCGGTCGGTCATGATCTTCGGCGGCGTCAGCATCAACCCGCAGATCGCCAAACTGCGCAAAGGCGTCGACATCGTCATCGCCACGCCGGGCCGGCTGCTCGACCACATGCAGCAGGGCACCATCGACCTTGGCACCGTGGACACCCTGATCCTCGACGAGGCGGACCGGATGCTGGATATGGGCTTTATCCGCGATATCCGCAGGGTCCTCAAGGCCCTGCCCGGGGACCGGCAGAATCTCCTGTTCTCCGCCACGTTCTCGAAAGAGATCAAGCAGCTGGCGGACGGATTGCTGAACTCACCGATGCAGATCCAGGCCGCCTCGAGCAACAGCACCGCCGAGCGCGTCACCCAGATCGTCCACCCGGTAGACCGGGCCCGAAAGCGCGAACTGCTCTCGTTTCTGATCGGCGATGGAAACTGGCGCCAGGTGCTGGTGTTCACCCGCACCAAGCATGGCGCCAACCGGCTGAGCCAGCAGCTCTCCCGGGACGGGCTCTCGGCTGCCGCCATCCACGGCAACAAGTCCCAGGCCGCCCGCACGCGGGCGCTGGCCGAATTCAAGAACGGAGACGTCCGCGTCCTCGTGGCCACCGATATCGCCGCCCGCGGCCTGGACATCGACCGATTGCCCCACGTGGTCAATTTCGAATTGCCCAATGTCCCGGAGGACTATGTGCACCGCATCGGCCGGACCGCCCGCGCCGGACTCGACGGCCATGCCCTCTCGCTCGTCTGCGTGGACGAACACAAGCTGCTGGCGGACATCGAACGTCTGCTGGGTGGCGCTATCGAAAAACAGATCATCCCGGGCTACGAGCCCGATCCACGGATCAGGCCTGAGCCGATCATGAAGGGCCGTCAGCACCGGGGCTCCCAGAGCCCGAGATCGGGTGGCGCTAACGGTCGCGGCGGCCCGCGACGGAA
>CBDTYJ010000474.1:0-1865 GCA_965364575.1 uncultured Gammaproteobacteria bacterium | reverse complement strand
GTCGCCGACCATCCGGTACTCGTCTACGCCGGCGATCTGGAGAGCGAGCCCGAGGTCGCCGTCGATCCCAACGGGTTCAGCACCGACGGCACCGTGGCCATGGTCAGCTTCGTGGTCAGCCCGGACGGCCGCAAGATCGCCTACGGCCGGTCAGACGGCGGAACCGACTGGATCACCATCCACATCCGCGACCTGGAGACCGGCGAAGATCTCCCCGAGACCCTGGCGGATTCGAAATTCGGCGGCAACATCTCGTGGCTGGCGGACAGTCAGGGCTTTGTCTACAACCGCTATCCGCTGGATGCGGACGGCCGCGCCGACGATACCCGCCAGGCCCGGGTCTTCTATCACCGGATCGGCACACCGCAAACCCAGGACACCCTGGTCTACGAAGTCAGCGACCATCCCCGGCGCCAGCCCGCCGGCCAGGTGACCGACGACGGCGATTATCTGGTGCTGACCCTGGCGGAGGGCTATTTCGAGAACGGCGTCTACTACATGGATCTGGCCAAGCCCGAGCGGCCACTGGTGCGGCTGCTGGATAACTGGGACGGGCTCTACGAGTTTCTCGGCAACAGCGGCCAGCGCTTCTATTTCCTGACGACGAAAGACGCGCCCAACAAGCGGGTCATCGCCATCGATCTGGAGCGCCCGACGCCGGATCAATGGCAGGAGATCGTCCCGGAGGCGGAGACACCCATCTATGCGGCCAGCCTGGGCGGCGATCACGTCGTGCTGCACTATCTGACCGATGCCCACAGCACGGTGCGGCTGTTCCGGCTGAACGGTGCTGCCGATGGGGAGATCCCGCTGCCCGGACTGGGCACGGTCTACGGTATCAACGCCAACAAGCCCTCCTCCGGTGACGAGGACCGGCTGTCCTCCCGGCTCGGTGACGACGAGATCTTCTTCGGCTTTACCAGTTATGTGGACCCCGCCTCGACCTACGCCTACAGGCTGACCAGCCGCGAGACCACGCCCCTGGAGTCGGCGAACACGCCCTTCGATGGCGATGCCTACGAAACCCGCCAGGTCTTCTACGAAAGCAAGGACGGCACCCGCGTGCCCATGTTCCTCACTCATCGGAAGGACCTTAAGCGTGACGGCGATCGACCCGTCCTGCTCTACGGTTACGGCGGCTTCAATCAGGCGCTGACCCCGGGCTACAGCTCGCGCTGGGCCATCTGGCTGGAGATGGGCGGTCTGCTCGCCATCCCCAACCTCCGCGGCGGCGGCGAGTACGGCAAACGCTGGCACGAGGCGGGCACGAAGCTGAACAAGCAGAACGTGTTCGACGATTTCATCGCCGCCGCCGAGTGGCTGATCGACGAGGGTTACACGAGCCCGGAGAAACTGGCCATCTTCGGCGGCAGCAACGGCGGCCTGCTGGTGGCCGCCTGCATGCTGCAGAGACCGGAGCTGTTCGGGGCCGTGGTGCCGGTGGTGGGCGTGCTGGACATGCTGCGCTACCACACGGCGACGGCCAACGCGCGGATGTGGGCCACGGACTACGGGCTGTCAGAGAACGAAGACGAGTTCCGGGCCCAGTACGCCTATTCACCCCTGCACAACGTGACGGCCGGCGCCTGTTACCCGCCGACTCTGATCCAGACCGGTGACCACGATGACCGGGTGGCCTCCTGGCACAGCTTCAAGTTCGGTGCCGAGTTACAGCAAGCCCAGGGCTGCGCCAATCCGGTGGTCATCCGCATCGAGACCCGCGGCGGCCACGGCGCCGGCAAACCCCGTTGGATGCGGATCGAAGAGGAAGCGGACCGTTTCGCTTTCGTCCGTCAGGCGCTGGGCATGAATCGGTGAGACGATTGTTGGTAACCCGCAACATTCGGACGTGGCCAGGGAAGATC
>CBDTYJ010000473.1:0-1874 GCA_965364575.1 uncultured Gammaproteobacteria bacterium | reverse complement strand
AACACCCTGGGCGCCTTCGCCGGCGTGCTGCTGACCGGGTTCGTGCTGGTGAAGGTCTTCGGGGTGCTGGCCACCCTGTTGATCGCCGTGGCCGGCAACCTGCTGGTCGCCGCAATCATCGCGGCGGGCAAGTCGGCTTCAGAGCCGCCGTCCCCCGCCGAGGCGGAAGAGGCACCCCATTCCTACATGCTGTACGTCCTGTTCCTGACGGGCTTCATCAGTCTCAGCTACGAGATGCTGTGGGTGCGCATCCTCTCCACCTACGGCCTCTCCACCTCCCAGGCTTTCGCCCTGATCGTGGCCGGGTTCCTGCTCGGTTTCTCCCTGGGGTCCTACCTGGTGTCCCGCCGGGTCGACCGCGGCCGGAATCTTGAAGCGGCGTTCAGCGGCGTCTGCGTCCTCACCGCAGCCAGCGGCGCCATCGTGCTGTATCTGTTCCGGCGGTTCGCGGACATCGCCCGCTTCCTGACGGATGCCCTGCCGATGGATTACCTGGCCTCGACCCTGGCCATGGCCTTCGTGGTCTCGTTCATCCCGGCGGTGTTCATGGGCATCCTGTTCCCCCTGGGCCTGCGCATCTATGCCGGCGACGTCCACCGCATCGGGGTCAAGGCCGGCAACATCTTCTTCTCCAATACCGCCGGCTGCGTCGTGGGCAGCCTGTTCACGGGGTTCGTGCTGATCCCCTTCGCCGGCATGTGGAACACGACCCTGCTGCTCGTGAACCTCAGCCTGCTCATCGCCGTCATCGTAATCGCCCGCCAGCGCGCGTTCGCCCTGGTCAGCGCGACTTCCCTCGTGGCGGTGGCGGTGCTGGCCAACCTGCTGGTCTTCTCCGACAGCAAGACCTTCCACACCGACGTGGAGGGTTTCGACGTCATCTATTATGCCGAGGGCCTGTCCGGCACGGTCACGGCCCTGGAGAAGGACGGCTACCGGGGGCTGTTCGTGGATGGTCAGAACGTCTCGGGGACCGATCCGGTTCTGCTCGCGGACTCGAAGATGCTCGCCCACCTGCCCCTCTTGCTGGCGGAGGAGCCGCAGGCCAGCCTGACGGTGGGTTACGGCACCGGGACGACCTCCGGCAGCATGCTGCTCCATGGCGTGGAGGTCCACGCCGTCGAGATCGAGGACAAGATCATCGAGGCCGCGCCCCTCTTCAGCGGGGTGAACTACGCGTCCTACGCGGATCCGGACCTGGAGCTGGTCCTCGACGACGCGCGGAACTACATCGACGTGGTGGACCGGTCCTTCGACGTCATCGCCACCGACGTGACGAATCTCAAGTACAAGCGCAACCCCTATCTCTACACGCGGGAGTACTTCGCCATCATGCGGGACGCCCTGACCGAGACCGGTGTCGCCGCCGCCTGGCTTCCGATCGGAGGTCTGTCCTTCGAGGATCTGCGGATCCTGATCGCCACCTTCGACAGCATCTATCCCCACACGACCGTCTGGTACTTCACCCAGTATCCCACTCACTTCATCATCCTCACCGGCACGCCGGCGCCCACCCGGCTGGACCTCCCCGGGCTCGAGGCGGCGATGGAGGGTATCCGGGCGGACTTAAAGACCATCCGGGTCGACAGCGTCTACGAGGTGGCGAGCATGCTGCTCCTGGGCGAGCAGGACGTCGACGACCTCGTGGCCGGGGCGCCGCTGCACACGGACAACCACCCGATCCTGGAATACTCCGACATGGGCCTGTACATGACCTCGGACGTGGAGCCGAACCTCAAGCGGCTGTTGTCGTTCCAGAACGAGGATCTCGGCGCCTACTTCCGCGGCAGCGATGGGCAGCTGGCCATCCTCGAGGAGCACTTCCAGGAAGCCGCGGATCACTATCGGGACTACGTGGACCTGTACGAACGGCG
>CBDTYJ010000472.1:0-1883 GCA_965364575.1 uncultured Gammaproteobacteria bacterium | reverse complement strand
CCAGCAGGTCCTGCTGTTCGGCGCTCAGGTCGGCCGGTTCGTCCTCCCCTGTATCCCGGGCCGAAGGCGGTCGCTCTTCGAGGTCGATGAGACCGGCTAGTTCCGCGAACACGTCCTCTGCGCACTCGACCAGCTTCGCGCCCTGCTTGATCAGGCGATGGCACCCCCTGGCCATCGGGTTGTGGATGCTGCCCGGTATGGCGAATACCTCGCGGCCCTGCTCTCCAGCGAGCCGCGCGCTGATCAGAGATCCGCTGCGAAGCCCTGCCTCCACCACCAGCACGCCTAGGGACAGGCCGCTGATGATCCGGTTGCGCCGGGGGAAGTGGTCGCGTTTCGGTGGAGAACCCGGGAAGAACTCCGAGACCAGGGCCCCGTTGGCGGCAATCGAGTCGGCCAGGCTCGCGTTGGCGGCCGGATATGTCCGATCCGGCCCCGACCCGAGGACGGCCACGGTGGGGGAGCCGCCCTGGAGCGCGCCCCGATGGGCCGCCGCGTCGATGCCCGCGGCCAGCCCGCTCGTGATCACCAGGCCGCATCGCGACAGGTAGCAGGCAAACTCGTGCGCGTTGTCCACGCCGGCGGGCGAGGGATTCCGGCTGCCCACCACGGCCAGGCCCGGCTCGCCGAGGATGCCCGGCTCGCCGCGGACGAACAGCACCAGCGGCGGGTCCTGAATCTGTCGCAGACGTTCCGGGTAGCGGGCGTCGTCCAACGGGACCAGGTGGTGGTCGTCCGCCTGGTCGATCCAGGCAGCCGCGCGCTCGATGATCGCGTCGTCTACGCGACCGAGAGCGATCGCGGTTTTCTCGTCCAGCCCCGCGGACCGGAGCCGGCTGGTCGGCGCCCCTACGAATTCATCCGGCCGCCCGAGTGTTCCCAGCAGGCCCTCCACCTGGCCCGGCCCCATGCCTGGGGTCGCCGCCAGCCTCAGCCACGCCTTATCGCATTCCTGTTTCATTGCTGTCGTCATAACGGAGAACGCCGGCACGAGGCCGGCGTTCTCCTTGGTTCATCGCGGCTTTTCCGCTGTCCGCGAGACTCAGGGGTTTCTGACCACGTCCAGCACGTGCATGTCGCTCTCCGCCCTCACGATAAGTCCGTAGCTGATACGGTCGAAGGTCCTGAATACCATCAGAAGACCCGCATATTCCTCAGGCAACTGGACCCGCTCTCCGCCGAAGCCCTGGCCGGAGAAGCGGTCCCTGACTTCACGGCCCGCTTGCCAGACGGCCAGCACGTGGCCGGGCTCGAGACCGTGATTCTCGCCCCGGTTGAGGGTGACGATCTGGAACGCGCCTATGATACTGACGCCGTCGAACACGGAAATGATCTGTCCCTCGACGGGTTCCTCCGGTGAACGCGGCGTGAAGTACAGCGGGAAGTCTTCCGTCGGCTGCAACAGGATGTTGCCGTTGAGCGCCTCCCGCTCCGTGGCATTCAGCAGCATCGTTGCGGGATCCCCCTCGCGCTTGATGGTGCCCTCGCCCACGTAGATTCCCTCATAGCCGAGGAAATCCCCGCCGTCCGGGTCGTATAGTTTCTTGCCCACGTGCATCACGTGGTAGCCGTCGCCCTCCAGGAATTCGCCGCCGCGGACATAGACCTCGGCGCCGGCGCCGTGGACCAGGTGTCCGTGCTGGGTCGTGAGAATGTAAGGCGAGTTCTTGACGGTATCCTCGTCCAGGACATTGGGCTTGGACAGGAACGCCTTGATCATGTCGTACGGGACCGTGACGATCGCATCGTCCAGCGGGGACGTCCTCACACGAGGGGACATCCTGACGGTATTACCCCGTTCCAGGATCAGTCGCGGCTTGCCGTCGATATAGACCAGCGTGATCACGTCGCCGGGATAGATGAGGTGCGGGTTCGCGATCTGC
>CBDTYJ010000471.1:0-1890 GCA_965364575.1 uncultured Gammaproteobacteria bacterium | reverse complement strand
GCCCTTCACGCTCCCGCAGCGCCTCGACTCGGGGTGGGCACTGTCGATCGCTGATCTCCGCGCCAGCAGGATCGCTGTACGGCCCGGCGCGGAATCCCGGCCGGTGGTGATCGATGACGTCGAACTAGCGGGCAGATTCGATGGCACCCGCCTGACCCTCGGACGGCTGTCGGCCCGATCGGCCGATTTCGAACTGGAAGGTTCCGGCCGGCTGGAGACCCGCGGCGATTTTCCCGTGGAGGCCTTGTTCCAGTGGCAGACCCGCCTTGAAGGCTACCCGCGGCTGTCCGGCCGCACACGCCTGGCCGGTTCCCTGCGCGAACTGAACGTCGGGCAGACGCTGTCTGCTCCATGGATGGTCACCGGCGAGTTCACCCTGAAAGATCTTTTCGAGGATCTGCGCATCGAGGGGCGACTGTCCGCCACGGAGGTGGATCCGCGTGACCTGGGTCTCGACACCCCTGTCCGCATCCTGAACGCGGACATCGATGCGGAAGGAAGTCTGCACGATCTCGGTTTTCAGGCGCGCGTGCGGGTGGCCCATCCCTCGCTCGGATCTGCGGTGACGGATCTGAAGGGCAGTTTCCGCCGCGGCACGCTCTACGTGGATTCGCTGGAAACAGGCATTCCGGGCCAGTCAGCGCGCGTCACCGGCAAGGGCGAAATCGACCTGAGCGATCCGTCGCCCAGGGTCGCGGCGTCCCTGGAATGGGCTGATCTGAGCTGGCCGGCCACCGGCGATACCCGCCTCTCCAGTCCCGAGGGGCGGATGAGCGTGGCGGGCGTAGCGGAGAGCTATCGATTTTCCGGCGCGGGCCAGCTGGAGTCACCGGGTTACCCGTCCACCGCCTTCGAGGTGGAAGGCGGTGGCGACCGGGATTCGCTGGAACTCGGTCATGTCCGTCTGGCCGCCCTCGACGGGGTTATCGAGGGTGCGGGCAGCCTGCGCTGGCGCCCCACCGTCCAGGCCGAGATTTCAGTCAACGGAAGCGACATCGACCCGGGAGGCTGGTTGCCAGAATGGCCGGGCCGACTGGCCTTGCAGGGCCGGGTCGCTGCCCGGATGGACCAGGGACGGCTGGATCTGGACGTGCCCGAGATGCTGGTCACCGGAAGAGTCCTCGATCATCCTGTCCGGATCCTGGCGGACGCCCGTTACGGATCAGAAGAACTGGATATCAGGTCATTCCTGGCGCAATCGGGCGGCAGCCGGATCGAGGTGGGCGGGCGGGTCGGCCAGACCTTCGATCTTTCTTGGAAGATTGAAAGTCCCGATCTCGGTGAGATGCTGCCGGATGCCGGCGGCAGCCTGGCGGCGTCAGGGACCGCCCTGGGCTCGCTTGACCAGCCCTTGCTGACGGCCGCGATGCGGGGTGATCGACTGGCCTATGGTGATGCCAGGGCGACTAGCCTGAAGGTCGACGCCCGGATAGACATGAGCGGCAATTCGCCCTCGGACCTGGCGCTGGAGCTGCTCGAGGCCAGCGCGGCGGGAGTCGATATGGAGCGAGGCAGCCTGACGGGTGCGGGGACCCCCGGCGCTCACACGCTGAAATTCAGCGCTGTCACCGGCCTGGCCACGGCGGAGATCGAGGGCACCGGACAGGTGGCGCAGGACCGGTGGAATTACCGGTTGACGCAGGCCACCCTTGCACCGGGACCTCTTGAGCCTCTCACGCTGCAGGGCGTCGCAACGGGGCAGATCGGAAGAGACGTGGCTCGGATCGACCAGTCCTGCTGGGCAAGCGGCGCGGCGAAGCTGTGCGTGACCGGCTCCTGGACCCCGTCCGGCTACGGGACCGACTTCACGATCGAGTCTTTGCCGGCGGCCTATTTCGCTTCCTGGTTGCCGCCGGACCTGTCGATAGAGAGCATCATTAGCGGTGCGGG
>CBDTYJ010000470.1:0-1898 GCA_965364575.1 uncultured Gammaproteobacteria bacterium | reverse complement strand
TCCGCGATCTGCATGGCGTTGCCGCCTTCCATGATGATGCGGCCGATATCCTCGGTCACCGGCATCACCTGATAGATGCCCACGCGGCCCTTGTAGCCGTCGGTGCACTGGTTGCAGCCCACCGGAGCGTAGACCCGGATCCCGGCGTCGATCTGCTCCTGGGAGAAGCCTTCCTTGAGCAGGGCCTCGGCCGGCACGTCCTTGGTCTGTTTACAGTTGCTGCAAAGGCGGCGGGCCAGGCGCTGGGCGATGATCAGGCTGACCGACGAGGCGATGGCGTAGGGCTTTACGCCCATGTCTACCATGCGGGTCAGGGTCTTGGGCGCATCGTTGGTGTGAACCGTCGACAGGACCAGGTGGCCGGTCTGGGCAGCTTTGATCGCGATCTCGGCGGTCTCGAGGTCGCGGATCTCGCCGACCATGATCACGTCGGGATCCTGACGCAGAAACGCCTTCAGCGCGGAGGCGAAAGTCAGCCCCACCTTCGGATTGACGTTGACCTGGTTGACCCCGGGCATGTTGATTTCCGCCGGATCCTCGGCGGTGGAGATGTTCCGGTCTTCCGTATTGAGGATATTGAGCCCCGTATACAGGGACACGGTCTTGCCGCTGCCGGTCGGGCCTGTCACCAGGATCATGCCGTAGGGTTTCGACAGGGCCTCCACGTAGGCGTCTTTCTGGAAATCCTCGTAACCGAGCGCGTCGATGCCCATCTTTGCGCTGCTCGGGTCGAGGATACGGAGCACGATCTTCTCGCCGTACAGGGTCGGGCAGGTACTGACACGGAAATCGATAGCCCGGTTCTTGGACAGCTTCATCTTGATGCGGCCGTCCTGGGGCACGCGGCGCTCTGCGATATCCAGTCGCGACATCACCTTGAGGCGGGCAGCGACCTTGCCGGACAACGCCACCGGCGGCCGGGCGATCTCCTTGAGCACGCCGTCCATCCGCGTGCGCACGCGGAACGATTTCTCGTAGGGCTCGAAATGGATATCGGACGCGCCTTTCTTGATCGCGTCCAGCAACACCTTGTTGACGAAGCGCACCACCGGTGCGTCCTCGACATCGGCCCGGGTGATGTCCTCGCCCTGCTCTTCGTCTCCGGAGGAGACATCCAGGTTGTCGAGATCGAAGTCGTCGTCTTCCAGCGACTCGAACGTGGTATCGGCAGCTTCCAGCGCACGGTCCAGGGCGGTGCGGAGTTTGTCGTCTTCGACCACCACGGCCTCGACCGCCATGCTGGTCTGGAACTTGATCTCGTCGACGGCGGGCAGATTGGTCGGGTCGGAGAGACCGATAAACAGCCGGCGGCCGCGCTTGAACAGTGGCAATACGCGATGTTTGCTCAGCAGGTTCTGGTCGACCATGCGGACGACGTCGAGATCCAGATCCATGGCTTCCAGATCCAGGATCGGTACGCCGAATTCATGGGAGGCTGCGGAAGCGATATCCCGCGGGTTGGCCAGATCCTTCTGCACCAGGTAGGAGACCAGCGAGACCTTTTCCTTCCGTGCTTCCGCGCCGGCCGTCTCCAGAGTGGATTCGTCGACGATCCCATCCTGCACCAGCCGGCGCGGGAGCCCTCGGAGGTTGAGATCTGTGACGGTGGCCACCATTGCTGCACTCTCTCGTCTGCGGAACCGCGGCAGGGAATCAAGACCCGCTCGTATGTTCCTGAATTTGTTGAGCGCCGACTTCCCTGTTCGGGGCTGATACGGCCTTGAAGTCTACCTCACATAATCCAGATCGCAAACGGACCTGGCGCACAAAATGAGAAAGGGCGCCGTTCCCTGAGGAACGGCGCCCTTGGCTATCTACCGATCATGCCCGATTTGGGGGGAGGGGGCACGCAAGTCCGGGGGAGGGATCAGGCGTGTGGGCAGATCGGCAGCATTCGC
>CBDTYJ010000469.1:0-1904 GCA_965364575.1 uncultured Gammaproteobacteria bacterium | reverse complement strand
TCAGCGCATCCGGCGAACTGAGCCTGAGACCCCGCGACGAGATCGAGGCCGGCCTCGACCAGGCGCTCCCCGCGGCAGAGAGCGAGGATGCCGAGCAGGAGACTGCGGAACCGGAACCGCCCTGGACGATCACCTCCGGCCGCCTCGCCTTTTCCTCCATCACCCTGCCCGGCGCCTACGAAGTGTTGATGCGCCCGTTCCTGGCCAACACCGATCTCGGCAACATGGACACCAGCGGCAACATCCGCGCGGAGCTGGCGATCGAGGAGAACGCGATCGCCGGTCTCGAGGTGCTCATGGAAAACCTGTTCATGGACGACCGGGACGGCCGCCTCGGCCTGTACGGCCTCGGCGGCAGCTTCGCCTGGCAGCGCGGGCGGACCGAAGCCGCCGAGACACCGGTGACCCTCGGCTGGCAGGGCGGCTTCGTCTACGGCATCCCGCTGGATGCGGCGAGCCTCGAGTTCGAGGTGGAGCCGGGGCAATGGCGGCTGCGGCAACCGACCCTGATCCCTTTCCTCGGCGGCGGCCTGGCCATCGACGGGCTGGAGATCGGCGACTTCACGCCCGGCAACGCCAGGGTCGCCATCGACGCCCGCCTGCAGCCGGTGAGCATGCTGGACCTGACCCGGGCGCTGGACTGGCCGCCTCTCTCCGGCACCCTGTCCGGGGTCATCCCCAGCATGAGCTATCAGGACGGGGCGCTGACATTCGGCGGCACCCTGTCGGCGCGGATGTTCGACGGCGAGATCCGCGTCAGCAACTTCCGCCTGCGCGAACCCTTCAACCCGGGCTCGCGGCTGGAAGCCGACATCGACATCGACAGCCTCAACCTGCAGCGGGTCACCGAAGCGCTGTCCTTCGGTCTGATCACCGGCCGGCTGGACGGGTACGTCCACGGTCTGAAGATGATCGACTGGTCGCCGGTAGCCTTCGACGCGCGTCTGTTTACACCGCCGGACGACAAGTCGAAACACCGCATCAGCCAGCGCGCGGTGGACAATATCGCCAGCCTGGGCGGTGGCGGCGGCGCCGCGGCCCTGTCCAAGGGCTTCCTCAAGTTCTTCGAGACCTTCTCCTACAGCCGCATCAGCCTGGGCTGCAGGCTCACTTACGACACCTGCGAGATGTCGGGGATCGAGCCGGCCGGCAACGGCTATTACATCCTCCGGGGCAAGGGTCTGCCCCAGATCAACGTGGTCGGATTCGCCCGCAAGGCGAGCTGGTCCACCATCGTCGAACAGCTCAAATCCATCATGGAATCCGAAGGTCCTGTTGTAGAATGAGATCAGGCGTCCGGTCCCGGGTCACGACCGAGGAGAACAGAACATGTTCCGATTACACGCAAAACTGCTGATCGCCGCGACGGCATTGCTCGCCGCCTGCGTCACCATCAACGTCTATTTCCCGGCCGCGGCCGCGGAGAAGGCGGCCGACCGCATCATCGACGACGTCTGGGGCCCCGCCGCCGAAGCGGCCACGGACGACAAGCAGAGCGCCGTCATCGACGGCCAGGACCTGATGGCGCCGGTCCGCCTGGCCGCGCTCAGCGCGCTGGAGTTCATCATCCCCAGCGCCCATGCCCAGGTGGATTTCGATATCGACACCCCGGAGATCCGCGCGTTGACGGCCTCCATGAACGCCCGCTTCAAGAAGATGGAGCCCTTCTACGGCTCCGGCGCCATCGGCCTGACCGGCGACGCCATGATCGATATCCGCGATCGCAACCTGGTGCCCCTGGCCCAGCGCAACACCATCCGCCAGCTGGTGGATGCGGAGAACAAGGACCGCAACGCGCTCTACAAGGCCATCGCCGCCGCCAACGGTCATCCGGAATGGGAGGGTCAGATCCGCGAGACCTTCGCCCAGCGCTGGATCGCCAAGGCCTCGCCGGGCTGGTTCTA
>CBDTYJ010000468.1:0-1907 GCA_965364575.1 uncultured Gammaproteobacteria bacterium | reverse complement strand
TTACCATCCGCCTCCCGGCCGAGGTGTCCGACCAGAAACAGAAAGTGCTCTCCGCGATGGAGACGGTGACCACCGCCGCCCCGCCCGATGCGGTCATGGAAGCGGTATCGGCAGCCGCCCCCGGCGGGGTCCGGGGCAAGGTCCTGGTCATCGACGATGATCCGACCATCCGCGAACTGCTGGCACGCAGCCTGAGCCGGGACGGCTACACGGTGTTGCTGGCTGGGGATGGCGAGCATGGTCTGGAACTCGCCCGCACCGAAAGTCCCCTGGCCATTACTCTCGATGTGATGATGCCGGGGATGGACGGCTGGTCGGTGCTGAGGGCGCTGAAAGCCGACGCCGCCACGGCGGCGATCCCGGTGATCATGATCAGCATCGTCGATGACAAGAGCCTGGGTTACACGCTGGGGGCGGCCGAGTATCTGACCAAGCCGATCGATCGGCAGCAGCTTCTGGAGGCGATGCATCGTCTGCAGAATCCGCGGGAGGAAGGTCCCGTCGGTGACGTGCTCGTGGTAGATGACGAGCCCCATATCCGCGAACTGACCCGGCGCACGCTGGAAGCTGAGGGCCTGAGCGTGCGCGAAGCGGCGGATGGGCAGGAGGCGCTGGTGCAGGTCGCGCGCCAGCGGCCCTGCATGATCATCCTGGATCTGATGATGCCGGTAATGGACGGATTCGAGTTCCTGCTTCGCCTGCGGCAGGATCCGGAGACTATGGACCTCCCGGTTGTCGTGGTCACGGCGAAGGACCTGACCGAGCAGGACAGGGCCCGGCTGAACGGTCACGTGGATCAGGTGATGGAGAAAGGTGGCTTCCGCCGGGAGGAACTGCTGGACGAGGTCCGCCGCTCGGTCGCCCGGGCGGTCGGCGAACATGCCTAGTAACGGGTGCCGTCGGAGAATATCGCGGACCGGACGTGCAGGGAGCCCCATATCCGCTTTGAGGGAGTCCTCTTGACCGACGATAGACCGAAATCAGCCATATTGCTTATGCACTGCCCTGACCAGAAAGGGATCGTGATCTCGGTCACCGAGTTCATCTTCAAGAATGGGGGCAACATTCTCCATCTGGCCCAGCATGTAGACAATGAACAGGGCGTGTTCTTTATGCGGGTCGAATGGGATCTCACTGATTTTACGATCGACGACGGAAAGATCGGTGAATTCTTCGAGACCCTTGTGGCGAGGCGTTTCTCGATGGAATGGCGGCTGCACTTTTCAGACGACATACAGCGGATGGCACTCTTTGTTTCCAAGCCTAGCCACTATTTTTACGACATCCTGGCGCGCTACGAAGCCGGTGAGTGGCGGGTCGAAATTCCCCTGATCATCAGCAACCACCCGGATATGGAAAGCTCGGCCAAGCGCCTGGACATCGACTACGCCTATCTGCCCATCAACCCGGAGAACCGCTCGGCGCAGGAGTCGAAACAACTCGAGCTGCTGCAGGAGTACCGCATCGATTTCATCGTGCTGGCCCGCTACATGCAGGTGCTGAGCGACAGATTTGTCGGCGAGCATCCTGACCGGATCATCAATATCCATCATTCTTTTCTGCCCGCCTTCGCCGGGGCCAGGCCCTACCATTCGGCCCATGCGCGCGGCGTGAAAATCATCGGCGCCACCAGCCACTACGCCACGGCCGAACTGGATGCGGGCCCCATCATCGAACAAGACGTAGTCCGAGTGAGCCACGAGAATTCGGTTGAGGATCTAGTTCGGAAGGGTCGCGATCTCGAGAAGGTCGTTCTGGCCCGGGCCGTTTGGCATCACCTGCACCACAATATCCTGGTCTATGGCAACAGGACGGTGGTATTCGGCTGATCCGCTGGAATAGGCACCGAACCCATATAACCAGCCGTTAGTCCGGCATGAATAACGAGTATTTCAAAGGCCCGGGAG
>CBDTYJ010000467.1:0-1955 GCA_965364575.1 uncultured Gammaproteobacteria bacterium | reverse complement strand
ACCGGATCGTGGCGGTGAACATGTTCGGCACCAAGACCGTGCTGATCATCGCCGTGATCGCTTTTCTCAACGGGCGCTACGACCTGCTGGACATCGCCCTGGTTTATGCCCTGATCAACTTCATCGGCATCGTCGCGGTGCTCAAGTTCTTCGAATACGGCGAATTCAGCCGCGGCGGCCGGGGCCGGCCATGATGGAGACGGTCCTCGATATCCTCAGCTGGATCCTGATCGTGATCGGCGGCGTGTTCGGCATCATCGGCGGCCTGGGCATCGTCCGGCTGCCGACCTTCTTCACCCGCATCCACGCCGCCGGCATGACCGAGACCATGTGCGCCCCGCCCATCGTGCTGGCGATGATGCTGCAGGCCGGCTGGAGCCTGGTGACCTTCAAGCTCGCAGCCATCCTGCTGTTCCTTTTTCTGACCAGCCCGACCGCCTCCCACGCGCTTGCCAAGGCGGCTCTGCACGGCGGCGTCGACCCCATGGCGACCCGCGATCCGGAAGAGCCGGAGGAACCCGCGTCATGATCGAGCCAGTCATCGACATCCTTCTGCTGGCCTTCATGATCGTCATCGCCCTGGCGGTGGTGCGGATGCGGGATCTGTTCGGCGTGGCCATGCTTTTCAGCCTGTTCAGTCTCCTCTCCGCCGGCGTGTTCACGGTCATGGATGCTGCCGACGTGGCCTTCACCGAGGCGGCCGTGGGCGCCGGCATATCCACCATCCTGATGCTTGCGACCCTGACCCGCACCGCACGCAGGGAGAAATCCCCAGCCAAGGGCGTACCGATACTGCCGCTGACCGTGGTCTTCATTACCGGTGCCCTGCTGGTGTTCGGCACCAGCGATCTGCCACGTCTGGGCGATCCGGACGCGCCCATCCACAAGCACGTGGCGGACCGTTATCTGCAGCGCTCCGGAGAGGAGATCGGGATCCCCAACGTGGTGACGTCGGTGCTGGCCAGCTACCGGGGCTACGACACCCTGGGCGAGACCGCGGTGATCTTCACCGCCGGGATCGCGGTGATCGCGCTCCTGGGCCTCCGCCGGCGTCGCCCACGACCGCGACGCAAGACGGGCGACCATGACGCCCTGGGCGAGACCACCGTGATGTCCACCGCCGGGATCGGCGAAGATCGTGGCCCGTCAAGAGCGGACAGCGGAGGCAGCGGCTGATGCTCCATCATACGGTGCTGCGGGTGGTCTCCAAGCTTCTGATTCCGGTGATCATGCTGTTCGCTCTTTACGTTCAGTTCCACGGAGACTACAGCCCGGGGGGTGGTTTCCAGGCCGGAGTGATCTTCGCCGCGGCCATCATCCTCTACGCGTTGCTGTTCGGTCTCGACAACACCCTGGAGGTCCTGCCGCCGGGCGTGCTGCAGGGGACCGCGGCGCTAGGCGTGCTGATCTATGCCGGCGTCGGCATCGACACCGTGCTCATGGGAGGCAATTTTCTCGACTACAACCGGCTGGCCGCGGACGGGCCCGCCGGCCAGCATCTGGGTATCTTCCTGGTGGAGTTGGGGGTCGGCATCACGGTCACTTCGGTGATGCTGCTGCTCTACTACGCTTTCGCCGGCAGGGGTCTGCGCAAGTGAGGTTCTTCCAGCTCTACAACTACGAGATCGCGATCTTTCTGGCCATGATCGGTTTCTACGTGCTGGTCTCACGCGGCAACCTGGTGAAGAAGGTGGCGGGACTGTCCATGTTCCAGACATCGGTCTTCATCCTCTACATCAGCATGGGGGTCGTCCAGGGCGGCACCGTGCCGATCCTGGTGGACGGCGCCCAGATCTATTCGAATCCGCTCCCCCATGTGCTGATCCTGACCGCGATCGTCGTCGGCGTCGCGACCACGGCGGTCGCCCTGGCCCTGATCATCAGGATCAAGGAAGCCTATGACACGGTGGAGGAAGACGAGATCCACGAACAGGATCGCTCGTTTTGATCTCCTC
>CBDTYJ010000466.1:0-1958 GCA_965364575.1 uncultured Gammaproteobacteria bacterium | reverse complement strand
GAATACCAGAACGCCTTGCCGGCCCGCCCCGCCAACAGGATCGCCCCCCGGTCCTTGAACGAGACGCCGAATACCCGCGATTCGCCCTCCGTGACTGCTGCGAGCACATCGCCGATCGTCTCCGCCTCGACCTGCGCCGGCGACAGTCCGTCCCCGGCATGGGTGGCCTCACCGAGGAGTCGATGACGCTCGTCCTGGACGCAATAGACCGATTCACCGGTCTCCGGATCGACCCAGTTGTTGCCTACCAGGCCGTGGATCGCCGGATGGGCGCCGGTGACGATCGTGGCGTGGCTGGGTGCCGTGGCGGTGACGCCGTGGCGGAAGTGTGCTTCCCGGTAATGTAGCCCGGCACCGACCAGCCGTCGCAGGCCCCCGGGTTCCAGTCGCTCACCATATCGGTCGAGGAAATCGCCGCGCAGCTGGTCGACGACGATCAGCAGCACCAGTTTCGGTCTCTCTGCATCGTCTCGTGGCTTGTCGCACCCGGCGAGCCAGCACAGGGCGAGGATCGCGACCACCCCGGCCATGCACCTGCCGGTTCGCCAGCCCGAGATCGACACTCCGGATTTCACGGGCCTGATCCTACGCGGGATTTGTGACGGCCGGTGACCAGCCTACCCCAGCCATACCCGCGCGTTGCGCCACAGCCGCATCCACGGACCGTCCTCGCCCCATCCGCCCGGGTGCCAGGAATGCTGCACGGTGCGGAATACCCGCTCGGGATGAGGCATGGCGATAGTCACCCGGCCGTCCTGGCTGCTCAGACCGGCGATGCCATCGGGGGAACCGTTGGGATTCGCCGGATAGGTTCTGGCTGTCTTGCCATAGTTATCGACATAGGTCAGGGCCACGGTTCCGGATTCCAGGCATCGCTGGCGGTGAGGGGCGTCGGCGAATTCGGCACGCCCTTCCCCATGCGAGACGACGATCGGCAACACCGATCCTTCCATGCCCTGCAGGAATATAGACGGGGTCGGCCCGACTTCGACCAGCGAAAGCCGGGCCTCGAATTGTTCCGAACGGTTGCCGACGAAACGCGGCCAGTGGGACGCGCCGGGCACGAGATCCTTGAGCGCCGCCATCATCTGGCAGCCGTTGCATACGCCGAGACTGAAACTGTCCCCGCGCGTGAACCATGCCTCGAATTCATCACGGGCCCTGGCGTTGAACAGGATCGTCTTGGCCCAGCCCTCCCCGGCGCCCAGAACGTCGCCGTAGGAGAAACCTCCGCAAGCCACCAGCCCCTGGAACTGATCCAGGCGCAGGCGCCCGGCGATGATGTCGGTCATGTGCACGTCCACCGCCTCGAAGCCGGCGCGATCGAAAGCCGCCGCCATCTCCACCTGACTGTTGACACCCTGCTCCCGCAGCACCGCGACCCGCGGCCTGATGCCGCTGGCGACGAACGGTGCCGCGATATCCTCGTCCACATCGAAACTGGTGCGGACCCAGAGGCCCGGGTCGCCCTCGTCGAGCAGGCGGTCGTATTCCTCCCGGGCGCAGTCGGGATGGTCACGCAGGCTCTGCATGCGATAGGTCGTCTCTGACCAGGCCCGATGCAGATCTACCCGCTGCTCGTCCAGCAGCATCCGCTTGCGGTGATGGATTCTGACATGCTGATCTTCGGCGACGCTGCCCAGATCGTGGACGAGATCACCGAGACCGATCTCTCCCGCCAGTTCCATCACCTCGCTGACGTCTTCATCGCGGACCTGTAGCACCGCACCCAGCTCTTCGTTGAACAGCGCCGCGACCGGATCTTCACCGAGCCCGTCGAGTTCTATCGCCAACCCCGTCCGGGCGGCGAAACTCATCTCCGCCAGGGTCGCAAACAGGCCGCCGTCGGAACGATCGTGATAGGCAAGCACCCGCTTCTCGCGGGCCAGCGTCCGCACCAGGTCGAACAGCGCCCGGAGCAGGTTCGGATCTTCCAGATCCGGTACTTCATGACCGAA
>CBDTYJ010000465.1:0-1964 GCA_965364575.1 uncultured Gammaproteobacteria bacterium | reverse complement strand
CGAAGCCCCGGCCTTCATACTCACTGTAGGGCGTCCATACGTTGACGAACATGCTCCGGCCAAGATGGTTGGCGATGCCCACGCTCAGGCCGTACTGCAGCCAGTCGAGTCCGGGGTCGCCGGAGGCATTGTCCAGGAAGAACATCGCCACGCGCTTGCGCAGCTCCGGTCTTGCCACCACCCGTTCGATCTGCTGCCCCTGCTCGTCGGTGACCGTCACCGTCGTCGTGGTCGCGCCCAGGCCTTCGCCCTGGAACAGCATGGCCAGCAATCCGATGCTGGCGAGTACGTTCAGCGGGATGCCGATCTTCTCGACCCGGGTCCATTGGTCGCGTCCCGGGGCACCGTGGAACCAGGCCAGCATCATCACGGTGGGGACGAAAGAGGCCAGCAATACCAGCAGGAAGTCCACCATCGTCTGGGACAGTTCGTAGCGCTCGACGATCATGTTGGAGAATTCGACCGCGATCCATGCGCCCGCGAGATACAGCCCAAGGATCTGGGGGACCCGGCGATGCATCAGGGCCTTGAGGAGGGTCGTCTGGCTCATAGGGGCGTATTCTCGACCAGTGGGGAAGAAATTGCACCGGGGCGGGCGATCACGCGGCCCGTCAGGGGATGCATTCCAGGTCCTGGTGCCGGCGCGCCCATCGGCCGGCTTCCTCGCGCATGGTCGCGCTCGTCTCGACTTCCCCCGCTATCCGGAAAGAGGCCAGATAGCGGGAGAAGAGGGTGGGGCTGGATTTCACCATCAGCATCGTCTCATGGCTGTCGACCAGGGCCGCGTTCATGGCTCGTTGCACCTTTTCATACCTCTCAGCGGCCGCCCGGAGCCGCGTTTCATCGCCGAGCGATTTCAGTGCGACTCTTTGTATGATCAGGGCGATCCGCTGGCCGATAGCGGTCTTTCCCTCGCGTTCGGATACTTCGCCGTAGCGGAGACAGGCATAGGCCCAGTCCTGGCTCTGCTCCGACTGTTCCTGGCACATCGTCACGTAGCTCACATAGTCAGGCAGGCCGAGGTTGGCAAAGTCCGCGCCCAATGCCACCCGGTCCCGGAACGGCAGGTCGCTGGCCGCGGCGAAGGCGCGGTCGATCATCTCGATAGTCTCCGGCCAGTAGACGCGGCTCTCCGACGCCGCCGCGGCGCGCTGCATCGCGTCCAGCGCGGCGCCTCCGTCACCGGCCTGCATGCGGACGGCGGCGGCCAGTATCCAGGCCTCGCTGTTCTGACCGTCCAGCTCCAGCATCCGCGCCTGCCATCGCTGCAGGGGACAACTCGTTTCCTCGTGGAGTTCCGCGCACATGCGGACCGCGGACCAGACATGGAACGGGTTGTCGCCGCCCGCGGACACCGCCCGCTCCATCAGATCCATGCGCCGCGTCGGCTCGTCCTCAAGCAGCGCCGCCGTGTGCAGATGCTCCGGATTCTCCGAGACCGTCAGGCGATGGCTCACCTCCCGCAGCAAGGACTCATGTTCCTCGGCCGCCTTCTTCCAATCGGAGTCGAAGCGCTTCGCCTGGGCTTCATATTCCGCATAGGCGCACAGATCCTCGATCGAGAACTCGAATGTCTCGCCGGGACCGTCCGCGATCGAAGGCGGCGTCGCGCTGTCGGGTGACAGCATCGGTGTCGACGGCTGCGCGTTTGCGATGGCGGGCTGTTCAGTATCCGGCGCCGATGACCAGGGCCGGATCAGGATCAGGAGTCCGGCCGCGATAAGCACCATGACTGCCGCCGCGCGACGGCCGATTGCGGGTTTCGGGCCGGTGGCCATCGTGCTCCAGGCGGCGCGCTAGTGCCACAGCCCCAGGATGACGCCATAGAGCAGGAATTGAGCGGTGTGATAGCCGCCATCGATCAGCCACAGCCGCACGCTTCTTTGCGAGAACAGATAATTGATCCCGAACGACGACGCGACGATCCCGACGCCGACGGCCAGCCCCGTGGCGACGGCCGATCC
>CBDTYJ010000464.1:0-1964 GCA_965364575.1 uncultured Gammaproteobacteria bacterium | reverse complement strand
CTGTCTTCGCCGAACACCATCTTGATCGCCTTGGCGCCCAGAGAGCGGCGCACGATGGCGTTCTTGCCGTTGCGCAACGAGGGCTTGAACACGTAGTACTCGTCAGGATTGACGGCGCCCTGGACGACGGTCTCGCCCAGGCCCCATGCGGAGGTGATAAACACCACGTCGCGGAAACCGGTGTCGGTGTCCAGGGTGAACATGACGCCGCTGGCGCCGATGTCACTGCGGACCATGTATTGGACGCCGGCGGAGAGCGCCACCTGGCTATGGTCGAAGTCCTGGTGGACCCGGTAGGCGATGGCCCGGTCGTTGAAGAGCGAGGCGAAGACTTCATGCACGGCTTTGACCACGGCGTCGAGCCCACGGACATTGAGATAGGTCTCCTGCTGGCCGGCGAAGGACGCCTCCGGCAGGTCTTCCGCGGTCGCTGACGAGCGCACGGCGACCGCGATATCTTCGCCGCCATCCATGGCCTTCCATGCCTTGACCAGTTCCTCCTGAAGGCGGGGTTGCAGAGGGGTCTGCAGGATCCAGCCGCGGATCTCCGCGCCAGTGGTGGCCAGCGTGTCGACGTCGTCCACATCCAGTTCCGCCAGCACCTTGTGGATCCTGCTGTCGAGGCCGCCCTGAGCCAGGAAATCCCGGTAGGCGGCGGCAGTGGTGGCGAAACCGCCCGGCACGGTCACGCCGAGATGGGTCAACTGCCGGATCATCTCGCCCAGCGAGGCGTTCTTCCCGCCCACGGACTCCACGTCCTCCATTCCGAGCTCTTGAAACTGGATGATGTATGGTTCCAATGGATGCTCCCTGGTGGTTCTTCCCTACCTTTTGCCGATAGAGAGATGCACAATGCCGACGGATTCGGACCTGGGCCCCAAACCGCGGATTGAATCATGAATCATAGAACAGTTTTTTTTGTTTCAGACCAGACGGGGATCACCGCGGAGACGCTCGGGCACAGCCTGATGACGCAGTTCGATGGCCTGAAGTTCAGGACCGTCACTGTGCCATTTATCGATACGGCTGACAAGGCGAAAGAGACCGTCAACCGGATCAACCTGATCGCCGAGGTAGAGGGCGCCAGGCCGATCGTCTTCGCCACCTTCGTGCAGGACGAGCTGCGCGAGATCCTGCTCGGCAGCCGTGGCCTGTTCCTGGATTTCTTCGACGCCTTCCTCGGGCCCCTGGAGCGGGAGCTGGATGTCCGTTCCTCCCATACCGTGGGCCGCGCCCACGGGGTCTCGAATCGCAATGCCTACGCGCGCCGGATCGATGCCATGAATTTTGCCCTGGAAAACGACGATGGCGCCTCGGTCCGGGACTACGACAAGGCTGATCTGATCCTGGTCGGCGTCTCCCGTTCCGGCAAGACGCCCACCTGTCTGTACATGGCTCTGCATTATGGTGTCTTCAGCGCTAACTACCCGCTGGCCGATGAGGAATTCGAGAGCGGTCAATTGCCACGGGTCCTGCGGGACTTCAAGGACAAGATCTACGGGCTGACCATCGCCCCGGAGCGCTTGCAGCAGGTGCGCAACGAGCGCCGGCCGGACAGCCGGTACGCGTCGATGCAACAGGTGAGCTATGAGTTGCGCTCTGCCGAGCAGCTGATGAAGACCAGCGGCATCCCCTTCCTCAACACAACTGAATGTTCCATCGAGGAGATCGCCAGCACGATCATCCATGAGAAAGGGCTGCGTCACCGGGACGAGGGCGACGAGCCGGGAGACTGAATCTGCCGGTAACGCTCAGATGATGCCGGTGGGCTGGCTGAGCCCGGCCAGTTCGGTCAATCGTGCCATGTCTCGCGCGGCCCGGCCGAGATCTGCGGTAAGACGGGCAGCGTCGCCGCTGCAATCCCCGTCGCCGTGGATGAAGCGCTCCAGATATACCCGCATTGTCGCCCCGGCCGTGCCGGTGCCGGACAGCCGGAACACGATCCGGGAGTCGTCTTCCAGGAC
>CBDTYJ010000463.1:0-1964 GCA_965364575.1 uncultured Gammaproteobacteria bacterium | reverse complement strand
GGTGGTGACTGGCTGGCTGCGCTGGAGTTGATCGACCGGCGGCTCAAGGCGGCCCCGGACGGCGCTCCGGAGATCGCGGTGGACTGGGGTCGCGTCGCCCGTGTCACCCGGGAAGGGCTCGGCGTGCCGCTGCCGGTGGCCGACGGCAGCGAGGGTCCGGACGAATGGCTCGCGCGAGCGCCGTTGGTGCGCCCGCTGGCGGTGGCCTACTATCAGCCGCCGGCGCCAGAGGAAGTTGCGCCGGAAGGATGAGCAGGAGGCTGGCTTTAGTCCTCCTGTTCGGCCTCCCGATCCCGAGCGCCGCGAGCGATTGCTCGCTGGGCTGGGTCTGCGTGGCGCCGCAGCCGGCCGATGGCCGCGTCGAGTTCGTAGCCACCAATCTCCAGCCCTGGCCCTTGACCGTGTCCCTGCGGGTGGACACCGGGAGCATGGAACTCGATCCGGCCGCGGAGGTGACCCGTTCCCTGGACGGCGACGAGCGCCAGGTCCTCGTGGTGCTCGCCCATGCCGGCGCCAACGGCACGAAAGAGCGGGATTATCGATATGAATTCGACTGGACCGTCGGGCGGATGGACGCCGATCACGACGACGATCACGTCTACCAGTTACCGTTCGCCTCCGGCGAGAGCTACCGGGTGTTACAGGGTTATGGCGCGGGATTCAGCCATACCGGCCTCGAGCGATGGACGGTCGATTTCGATATGCCGGTGGGCACGCCGGTGCACGCCGCCCGCGGCGGCGTCGTCGTCCGGGTCCAGGAGCGCCACGACCGCTCGTGCTGGGAACCCGGCTGCGGACGCTACGCCAATTTCGTGGTCGTCCTGCACGAGGACATGACCACAGGGGAGTACTACCACCTGATGCATCGGGGCGCGGCGGTCACGGTCGGCCAGCAGGTCGAGGCCGGCGCGCTGATCGGCTATTCCGGCGATACCGGGAAATCGACCATGCCCCATCTGCATTTCGGCGTCTACCGGGCTTCGGACTGGGGGCGCACCCAGTCCCTGCCGGTGCGATTCGATACCGCCGCCGGCCTGGTGGCACAGCCGCGATCGGGCCATCGCTACCGTCGCCCGTGACCCGAGACCGCCTCAGCGGCGCCAGACTTTCTTGCGGATCAGGCGGTCCCGCAGCCCCTCGGGGAGATAGCGGGTCAGCGCCAGTGAACGGGCGTCCATACCGACCAGGTAACGGTTGTCCGGGTCTGTCGCCGTGAGAGCCTCGCCCACCACTTCGGCGACCGTCTCCGGGGGGATACCCCGGGGATTCTCATTCAGTTTCTCCAGCAGCCGCTGCAGGGGCTCGTACAATTTCCGCAGGGCGGCGTCACCGCGGTCCCGGGCCGCCTGGTCGCGGCTGGCACCCTTGCGCCATATCTCGGTATCGATACTGCCGGGCTCCACGGCAATCACCCTCATTCCGAAGGGCGAGAGTTCCACCCGCAGCGAATCGCTGATCGCCTCGACGGCGTGTTTGGAGCCGGCGTAGACCGACACCCCGGGCAGCGCCACCAGTCCTGATATGGAGCTGACATTGACGATGCGGCCGGATCTCTGCCTGAGCATGGGCAGGCAGGCGCGGGTCACGCGGAGCAGGCCGACCACGTTGACGGCGAAGGTGCTCTCGATCTCCTCGTCGCTCATCAATTCAAGCGCGCCGCCCAGGTAGACACCGGCGTTGTTGATCAGGCCGTAAAGCCCGCCCTCGGCATCGATCCGCCCGGCGACCGCCGCCACCTCGTCCGCCGATGTCACATCCAGACGTACGGCGATCACCGGGCCTTTCCCCTCCAGGGTCTCGGCGTCCTCGTCGCGCCGCACACCGGCATAGACTTTCATGCCCAGATCCGCCAGATGCAGGGCCGTGGCGCGGCCGATACCGCTGGATGCGCCGGTCACGAGCACCGATTTTTCAGGATCCAATGGTTCCTCCATGGGGCCGGTCCCGGCGGTCGGGAAAGGGCC
>CBDTYJ010000462.1:0-1966 GCA_965364575.1 uncultured Gammaproteobacteria bacterium | reverse complement strand
TCCGGACCGAATTCCTGAAAGTTTTCGCCGACCGCCGAGGTACATCCGTGTCCAGCACTCATTCACGCGTTTCCGCCGCCACCTTCTCCGGCGTCGGCTCCAGATCAGCTTGTTCAACCAGACTCCATGACCGCGGCCGAGGCCTTCGAGGCGTTCTCCTGACGATCGCCGCGATGGCCGTTCTCGCGGCCTGCGGCGGCGTCGACGAGGGCACGCCCCAAGGCGTTCTGGAACTCCCCGTCATCGAGTGGCAGCTGGTGTTCGAAGACGAATTTGACGGCAACGGGCTCGATCCGGCCAAGTGGACCGTCGATATCGGCGACGGCTGCCCCGATCTGTGCGGATGGGGCAACAACGAAGCCCAGACCTACTCGGCTGACAATATCACCGTCGCCGACGGGATCCTCACGATCCAGGGCCGCGAGGAACAGGACGGCTCAATCACCTCCGGGCGGATCAACTCGAAGGGTAAATTCGATTTCCGCTACGGCCGGGTCGAGGTGTCTGCCCGGCTTCCTGCCGGCCAGGGAACCTGGCCGGCGATCTGGTTGCTGCACAGCGATCCGACTGTGTATGGCCCGTGGCCGGTTTCGGGCGAAATCGACATCATGGAGGCGTTCAACCTGGGGGTGAACGGCAATACCGCGACCCAGAGCACCGCCCATTACGGCTTGCCCACGCCCCCGTTCGATGGCACCTCATCGAAATATGACACCGGCGTCTCGCCGGATATGGCTTTCCACGAATACGCTCTCGAGTGGGAGCGGGACAAGCTTCGCTTTTACGTGGATGGCGTCCATTTCCAGACCCAGAACGCGCAGAACTGGTATGCATATTATCCCGCCGACGAGGATGGCCTGTACGACGAATTCGGCGCCTACGACATCGGTCCCCGGGATTCTCCTTTCGATCAGCTTTTCCACCTGATCATCAACTTCGCCATCGGCGGTGATCCGGTCGGCGCTCCGGATCCCAACGTGTTCCCGCAGAATTTCGAAATCGATTACGTACGGGTCTACGAGTGCGCCAATGCGAACCCGGACACCGGCCGGGGTTGCGGCACCGCCGATCCCGCCGTCATACCGCTGGACGACAACGACGGCGGCCCGCTCCAGGACGTCGAAACGGCGCAGCCGTATCTGGAGAGCATGCCGCTGTTCGTGGACGGCCCCGAAGTACTCAGCCTGACGGTCGGGGACGAGACCTCGACCAACACCCTGAGCGTGGACGGATTTACGGGTGACGGGGCCGCTGTCATCAACGATCCCGCCTTTGCCGACCCCGACGAGGCTGGCAACATCGTCTGGCGCGTGGCGGTCTCCGGCGGAGTCGCCAACGCATTCCTCAAATCGCAGGATCTGACCGACGACCCGCTGCTGGACACCGGCTTCGACTACTCGGGCAACCGGCTGCAGGGACCGGGAGGCGACCCGGTCGGCGAACTGGCGTTCGACATGAAGGTCAATTCGATCACGCCGGGTACCGATCTCCTGATCAAGCTGGACAGCGGCTTCCCCAATCTCGGCGAAGTGGTACTGCCCGAGTCCGAGATCCTGGTGGGTGAGTGGAAGACCTACTCGGTCAAATTCGACGCCTTGCTGGCTAACCCCGGTGGCGGCGGCACCGGCGTCGACCTGGAGAACGTGCTGAACCCGTTCGTGTTCGAGGTCCAGAACGGTGACGCCGACGTCTATCTGGACAACATCCGCGCCACCAACGCCTGCAAGGTGGTCGGCGCCTGTGGCGTGGACCTGAAGACCAAGGGCATCGCGGATGTCATCGTCTTTGACGATGCCGTCAACCTGGACGTCTGGGACAACGGTATCCGCGCGTCGGACTCCGGCACCGATTTTGCCGACTACACGGATCCCAGCAATCCCGCCAACAAGGTGAACTGGGCCATCGTGGCGTCGGACGAGCCCGAACGCGGCCAGGTGATCGAGGTCACGTTCAACGACAGCGCGGA
>CBDTYJ010000461.1:0-1969 GCA_965364575.1 uncultured Gammaproteobacteria bacterium | reverse complement strand
CCGGCCGTCCGGAAGATTTCCGAAAGCCGGCTGGTGTATAAGAGTCGATGATGGGTCTCTTGTCAGAAATCCGGCGCCGGAACGTCTTTCGCATGGCGCTTCTCTATGCGGTCACGGCCTGGCTGCTGATGCAGGTGGCGGATGTCGTGATCGGACTGGCGGGCCTGCCGGAGTGGTTCGGACAAGGTCTGCTCGGCGTCCTCGCCATCGGATTCCCCATCGCTTTGATCTTCGCCTGGGTCTACGAGCTCACTCCGGAAGGCATCAAGCTCGAGAAGGACATAGACCGCTCATCATCGATCACCGAGCTCACGGGCCGGCGGATGGACTTCATCGTCATCGCGGTGCTGGCCGCCGCGGTGATCGTGTTCGCCTGGGACAAATGGTGGCTGGGCCCAGGTGGCGGCTTCCGGCCGCCGCCGAACTCTATCGCCGTTCTGGCGTTCGCCAACATCAGCCCCGATCCCGACCAGGAGTACTTCTCCGACGGCATCTCCGAAGAACTCCTGGGTCTGCTGGCCAGTATGCCCGAGCTGCAGGTCACCTCCAGGAGATCGGCTTTTTCCTTCAAGGGCAAGGACGTCAAACTCAGCGAAGTCGCCCGGGAGCTGAATGTCGCCCACATCCTGGAGGGATCGATCCGCAGAGTCGGTGACCGGATACGGATCACCGCGCAGCTCATCGACACCCATTCGGACTCCCACCTGTGGTCGGAGACCTACGACCGCACCCTGGATGACATCTTCGCCATCCAGGACGAGATCGCCGCCGTCGTCGTGGACAAGCTGAAGGTGACTCTGCTGGGCGCGGCGCCCACGGTCAAAGAGACGGACCCGGAGGCTTACGCCCTGTATCTGCGGGCCCGATACCTGAGCCGCCAGGGGACGCCCGAGGGTTGGGAGCAGGCCATCGATTTGTACCAGCAGGTACTGGCCCTGGACCCGGGCTATGCCGCGGCCTGGGCAGGTCTGGCCCATATCTATACCAGGCAGAGCGACAACAGCCTGCGTCCGGTGGACGAGGGCTATGCCCTGGCACGGGACGCCGCCACGCGGGCCATCAACCTCGACCCGGCCCATGCCCCGGCGCACGCCCGTCTCGGCTGGATCGCGTCCCATCATGACGGCGATCTGGCGGCGGCGGCCCGGCACTACGAGCGTGCGCTGGACCTGGCGCCCACCGACACCGGCATCATCTTCAGCGCGGCCAGCCTCGCCGAATCCCTGGGGCGTCTGGACCAGGCGATCGCGCTGGAAGAATACGCGGTCGTCCGGGATCCGCTGGACCCGGTCGCCCGCAACAACCAGGGCGATTCCTATCTCTCGGCGGGACGCTTTGATGAGGCTGTCGACGCCTTCCGCACCGCCTTGTCTCTCAGCCCGGGCTACATCGGCGCACAGTTCCGGATCGGCGTCGCGCTGTTGCTTAAGGGAGAAGCGGAAGCGGCGCTGGCGGCGATCCGGGAAGAAGGATTCAGGGCATGGCGGCTGCTCGGCCTGGCTATTGCCAACCATGCTCTGGGCCGGACAGCCGAGTCGGACGCTGCGCTGGCGGAGCTAATCGGTCGGTATGAGCAGGATGCCGCCTACAACATCGCTTACGTATTCGCTTTCCGGGACGACGCCGATGAGGCCTTCGAATGGCTGGACAAGGCCGTCACCTACAACGACCCGGGCCTGGCCGAGATCGCGAACGAGCCCCTGTTCGACAACATCCGATCCGATCCCCGTTGGCTGCCTTTCCTCGAGCGGGTCGGCAAATCACCGGCCCAGCTGGCGGCGATCGAATTCAGAGTGCGGTTGCCGTAACGACGGCGTTCTTGCGGATCGGCGCCCGTTCCCTGCGGAGGATATCGGGTACCGGCCTCGGCGCTCACGCTCGTCGGGATCGCAGCTTCGCTCCGATCGACCTGATCCCGATGCCGGTGGCGGTCCCGGCGAACGCCGCCGCCAGCCATACCCAGCCATGG
>CBDTYJ010000460.1:0-1969 GCA_965364575.1 uncultured Gammaproteobacteria bacterium | reverse complement strand
CGGCCGAAGACGGGAGAGATCGAAATGGAAGGTGGCTTGATCGGATTGCTGGTGCTGGTCGCGGATATCTGGGCCATCCTCAACGTGGTGCAGAGCAGGTCTGAAATGACGCCGAAGGTGCTGTGGATCGCCGCCATCGTGTTGTTGCCGGTGCTGGGCTTCATCGCCTGGCTGATCGCCGGTCCGCGCACGGCCTGAACCCCGGCCCGTCGGTCTCAGCCGGCGCTGAGAGGGTAGGCGCCGGCTCTTATCCATCGGCTTAACAGCCACTTCTCTCCTCGCTCAACCGGTGCCCCCGCGTGCAGCGTGCGGGTGTCCGGCTCGCCGTCGGGTCCGCAATTGAAAAACAACAGCCCGCAACCCAGCTGCGGCGGAAAGCTCAGCCCGGCCTCGGGGAAAAGGGTCTCGCCACCGGCCTCAACGTCGTTCAGATAGACGAGGAAGGTCGCGAGCCGCTGACCGCCCTGATCCAGCCCGACCTGACTGCCCGGGAGCCGCGGATCGTAATAATCACGATGGGGGCGATATTCGTCGCCGGGGCCGTAAAACAGCACGGTGATGGGCTCGGCGTTCTCCGGGGGCAGCATGGCGGACCTGGCCAGACGCTGCTCGATATTCCAGACGACCAGATCACGCAGCGGATCCAGCATGCGCGCCGAGGAAGCCCGTCTGGCCTGGTCCAGCACGCGCTCGCCGGTGCGCCGGTCCAGCACCTGGGCAGCGCGCAGAAACGGCTTGGCCACGCCGATCAGATGGAAACACTCTTCCTGGGACAGGAACCCGGGGAACAGGAAACAACGTGGGCCCCATGAGGCCACCCGGGGCGAGCCATCGGCGGACCGGCCGTTGCTTTCGCCCGGCGTCTCCGGCTCGAGGGGTTTGCGGCTTTGTCTCTGGGCCAGCGCGATCCGGTCTTCGTCCAGGATCAGCGCCAGGCGATCGGCGGCCATCGACCCGCCCGGATAGCCGGCCGCGGCGGCGCGCATATAGTGTGCGAGGGCCCGGACCGGGTCCTCGCTCAGCGTATCGCCGTTTTCGTGGCGCCAGCCGATCGAGCACAAGGCCCGCGGCTCACCCGCGGTCGCGGCCCGGCCGTACCATCGCGTTGCCGCGACCGGATCGCGATCGCCGCCGATACCGTGGCTGTGGCAGTAGGCAAGCTGGCACATGGCACCCGTATGACCCGCCTCGGCCGCCTGCCGGAAACAGTCCCGGGCCGACTCGGCATCCTGTGGCCGACCGTATCCGGCGCCATACATTTCGCCCAGACGATAACGGGCTTCCGGGAAGCCCGCCTCGGCGGCGCGGAGGAACAATTCGGCCGCGGCGTGCGGGTCGTAGCCGACGCCCTGAGCGCGCAGCAGCATGTAGCCCAGCGCCGACATGGCGGGTGCAAACCCCTGCTCCGCCGCCGCCTCGAGGTTCACTCGGGCGGCTTCGTAATCCGCCTCCACGCCGTGCTGCTGCAGATGCCAGACCCCCAGGTTGTACTGGGCTGGAGCGATACCACGGGCCGCGTCTCGCTTGAGCGTGTCCAGGTCGGGCGCTTGCGCCATTCGGTCTACCTCCGCCGGAAGCGCCAGCTTAGCAGAACCGGCCCGGCGGTCAGGGGCTAGACTTGGGGAGTGATCGCAGGTCACGGCGAAAATCCGAGGCGGAAAGAGGAACCAGACGATGGAGCGGATCCGGATCAGCAGTGGAGCCCCGTGGGAGGACCAGGTCGGATATTCCCGCGCTGTGCGGATCGGGCCCCATGTCTATGTCTCCGGCACGGCCGCCATCGGCGAGGACGGCAGATTGATCGACGGCGATGCCCTGACCCAGACACGGCGATGCCTGGCTATTATCGGGGCGGCGCTGAGCAGGGCCGGCGCGGGATTCAAGGACGTGGTCCGGACTCGTATCTACGTGACTGACATCGGCGACTGGGAGGCGGTCGGCCAGGCACACGGAGAAGTATTCGCTACCA
>CBDTYJ010000459.1:0-1972 GCA_965364575.1 uncultured Gammaproteobacteria bacterium | reverse complement strand
AGGCGGGGAGACCGGGATCGAGGGCAACGCGGGGTAGGAACCGGCGCCGGCCGCGCGCGAGTCCCCAGGAGTCTGTCCGAGTAGTCGGACTTCTAGCCCTGAAATAAGCGCGTTCGGTCCGAATTCTACTCCCGCGGACGGCGTTTCCCGGTCGTGGCTCCGGCTGAGACGGTGGATTCTGCTTCGGGGCCGCCGGCCTTCCCGGTCGTGGTCTCTTGCGGATGGTGTTGGGTGGTGTTCCGGGATCGAGTTCCGGCCGCTGAGCACACCGGTCCCGGCCGGTCCTCCGTGTCCCGTAGCTTTCGGTGTTCCTGGTACGTCGGGGAGTCCTGTGGCCTACGTCTGCAGCCGTGCGAAGGCGCGGACGAGATCCCGGTGATACCGATGGCATGCAGCGATCCGGACCCAGGTCTGTCGCGCTCGACGGATCACGCTGGCCGCCACGTAGACGAAGGCGTGGCGGAATCGCTTCCACTCCCATCGCACGGTTTCCCGGGGCAAGACCAGCTGGCCCAGCCAGCTTTTGAGATTGTGAGCGAGACGGGCGCAGCGCAGGAAGGCCGCGTTGGACAGCAATTCCCCCGTAGGCATGCGGAATCCCGCCAGATCGCTTTGCAACTGCTGGATGAGGTTTTCCTGGTCGCAGCGCCGATAGGTCAGATCCAGTACCTGCTCGGCCGACATCTCCGTCAGGTTGGTCAGCACAAAGCGGTAGCGCCATAGATCAAACAGATTGCCTTGCCCGTCTCGCTCCTCGATGAGCTGACGACGGATGATGAGACGGTAGGTCCGACGGCACCGCGTCGGTCGATACGGGATCTCGGCGACCCACTGCCGACGAAGTCGCAGATCCGGCTTGTTCCGACGCCGCGCGATCCGACGCCGCAGGTTGGGCCGACGGCCTCGTTGTCGACCCTTGCGGGACCGGCCCCTCCGGGCTCGAGGCTGGAAACGGCGCCACGCCTTCTCTTCCAGGGCATCGGCCAGGGCGTAGACGTTTCGGTAACCGGGCAGGACGATCGTGAAGGACTGGCCGGCATCCGCACACGTGTCCAGGATCTCGTGATCCAGAAACGCCGAGTCCCCTCGCACGATGACTTGGCGAAACCGGCGCCCGAGGCGCGGCAGCAGGCGACCAAGCGCCCCGGCAGCGCCCTCGGCAGACGGAGCGTTGCCGGGGCGATTGATCAGCCGAAGACACTCTTGCGTCCCCGCCAGGCTGATCACCAAGGGGTGGTACGACCACGTTCCCTTGTACGAAAAGTCGGCCCCCTGCTTCTGGACCCCGTAGACCTCGTGGATGTGGGAATCCAGGTCCACGATCGCCACCGGCGCTCGGCGTCGGCCGTACCGGCGTCGCCAGACCCGCTCCTGGGCCTCGTCGATGGCCTCGTCCAGGGCGTCCAGGTCCTGTGGACCGAAGCGCCGGAGGAAGTCGCCCGCAGTCGTCGGGTCCGGCAGCCGACAAGCACCGAGCATCCGACGTACCGCCTCGCTGCCCTGCAGGTTCGCCAGATCCTCCAAACATGTCCCGCCGACAAACAGGTTGTAGGTCTGGGCAAGCACGTGATCCGCCTCGGTGTAGGGCAGGTGTCGTTTCAATACGCTCAGCCGGTCATCCAGAAGCCGGGGCAGACCCAGGTGACGAGCAAGACCCGCCGCCAGCGCCAAGCCGCCGTAGGGACTGACCTCGGATCGATCCTCGGCCAGATGAAGCTTCGGATGCCGTAGCACCCGACCATGGCTGGACGGCCAGGCCGAATCCTGCCGCGCAACAGACGTACCGGAATTCACGTGACTGGATCGGAGATCGAGGGTAAGCTGAGTCACCTGAAGCCCCCTTGCGTTCGGCTGTTGGTGTCTTCGCAAACCCAACAATACCGGAACGGAAGGGGGTTCAGACTTTCTACTCGCTTATTTCAGGACTAGGAGCCTGCTCGAGGAATCACGAGGTCGGATCTTCGGCCAGCCT
>CBDTYJ010000458.1:0-1974 GCA_965364575.1 uncultured Gammaproteobacteria bacterium | reverse complement strand
GCAGTTTGCAGTTGCCCATGGAGTCGGATCCGTCGGTGCTGGACTGCGCGCTCAGCGAGTCGGAAAAGGCACTGCTCATCCGCAACGTGCGACGCCGGGTGGACGAGCGCGTGCCGGTGCCCTACCTGACCGGGCGGGCCTGGTTTGCCGGGCTGGAGTTTCGCATCGACCCGCGCGCCATCATCCCGCGCTCACCGATCGCCGAACTGATCGAGCGGGATTTCGCGCCCTGGTACGCGGGCGCCGGTATCCGCCGAGTGCTGGATCTCTGCTGCGGCTCGGGCTGTATCGGCCTCGCCATCGCCGCCTGGAATCCCGAGGCCCGGGTTGACCTGGCCGACATCGACGACAACGCGCTGGCCCTGGCGGAGGAGAACCGCCACCGGCTGGAACTCGGTGAGCGGGTGGAGATCGTCCGCAGCGACCTGTTCGAGGGGCTGCGCGGGCGGCAGTACGACCTGATCGTGACCAATCCCCCCTACGTGGACGAGGAAGACCTTGCCGCCATGCCCCCGGAGTACCGCCACGAGCCGGCCCTGGCGCTGGGGTCCGGGGTGGACGGTCTGGATATCACCCGGCGCATCCTCGACGAGGCGGTGCACTTTCTCAGCCCCGACGGGCTGCTGGTGGGCGAGGTGGGCAATAGCTGGGTGGCGCTGGAGGACGCGTTTCCCGGCGTGCCCTTCACCTGGATCGAACTGGAGCACGGCGGCCACGGGGTGTTCGTGCTGACCGCGCGGGAGCTCGCCGAGCATCATCCGGGGCGATCATGATGCCGCCAAACCCGTTATAATCGCGCTTTTTTCACGGCCCGGAACCCCATGTCAGGCAACACGATAGGCAAACTGTTCACCGTCACCAGCTACGGCGAGAGCCACGGCGCGGCCATCGGCTGCGTGGTCGACGGCTGTCCCCCGGGCATGCCCCTGAGCGAAGACGATCTGCAGGGCGACCTGGACCGTCGCAAACCCGGGCAGTCCCGCTTCACGACCCAGCGACGGGAGTCCGACACCGTGCGCATTCTCTCCGGCGTGTTCGAGGGGGTGACCACCGGTACGCCCATCGGCCTGCTGATCGAGAACGAGGATCAGCGCTCCAAGGATTACTCGAAGATCGCCGATCGCTTCCGGCCCATGCACGCGGACTACACCTACCAGCAGAAATTCGGCCTGCGGGACTACCGTGGCGGCGGTCGCTCCTCGGCCCGGGAGACTGCCATGCGGGTAGCCGCGGGCGCCATCGCCAAGAAGTATCTGGCGGGGCAGGGCGTGCTCATCCGCGGGTACCTGGCGCAGCTCGGCCCGATCCGCGCCGAGAAGCTGGACTGGGACGTGGTGGAGACCAACCCCTTCTTCTGCCCGGATCCGGACAAGATCGGGGAGATGGAAGAGTACATGGCGGCGCTCAACAAGGACGGCGATTCCATCGGCGCGCGCATCAATGTGGTGGCCAGCGGCGTCATGCCGGGGCTGGGCGAACCGGTATTCGACCGGCTGGACGCGGATATCGCCCACGCCATGATGAGCATCAACGCTGTGAAGGGCGTGGAAATCGGCGCCGGCTTCGACTGCGTCTCCGCCCGCGGCAGCGAACACCGTGATGAACTGACACCCGAGGGCTTTCGCGGCAACAACGCCGGCGGCGTGTTGGGCGGGATATCGTCGGGGCAGGACATCACGGTCAGCATGGCGCTGAAGCCGACCTCCAGCATTCGCCTTCCCGGAGACAGTATCGACGTGGACGGCAAGCCGGTGGAGGTGGTGACCACGGGCCGTCACGACCCCTGCGTGGGCATTCGCGCCACTCCCATTGCCGAGGCCATGCTGGCCATCGTGCTCATGGACCATCTGTTGCGCCATCGCGGACAGAACGCTGGAGTGGCGTCGCCGACCCCGGTGATCCCGGCGGGGACGGAGGGAGAGTGATCTTCGGGCGGTCGAAACACCGCGGCCGTCGCACGCTGTTTCTGGGTGC
>CBDTYJ010000457.1:0-1983 GCA_965364575.1 uncultured Gammaproteobacteria bacterium | reverse complement strand
CCGGCGTGCCCATCTGGCTGGTGCCCTACGGCTACAACATGGGGCAACCCATCGCCGAGGTCGAGGCGGACCGGATCATCGACGGCCTTGCCGAACTGGCTGGCGCGCTGGTGGACGGCCCGCTGGTAGACAGCGAGGGGGCGGGCGGCCGCCGGGTGTCCGGATGAGCAGGCTGCGCGCCCTGCTGTGGGACGTGGACGGCACCCTGGCCGAGACTGAGCGGGACGGCCATCGGGTCGCCTTCAACCTCGCATTCGAAGAAGCCGGCGTGAGCTGGCGCTGGGACGAAGCGTGTTACGGCGAACTGCTCAAGGTCGCCGGCGGCCGGGAACGGCTGCTTGCCTTCCTGAACACCGTCGACGAAGCCCCCGCCGATGCGCCGGCGCGCGAAGATCTGGCCGACCGGCTGCACCGGCGCAAGAACGCGTTCTACGCCGACCTGGTCCGCCGGCAGGCGTTGCCGCTGCGTGAGGGCGTGCGGCCGCTGCTGGACGAGTGCCGGGCCCGCGGCGTGATCATGGCGATTACGACCACCACCGGCCGTGGCAATCTCGATGCGCTGCTCTCCACCACCCTCGGGCCGGACTGGGAAACCTGGTTCGCGGCGGTGGTCTGTGGCGAGGACGTGGGCCGCAAGAAACCGGATCCGGAGGTCTTCACCCGGGCCCTGGAGCGGCTGGAACTGGAAGCGGCCGCGGCCGTGGCTATCGAGGACTCCCCGGACGGCGTCGCCGCCGCGCGGGCGGCCGGCGTGCCCGTGATGATGGCCCGGAGCCGCTACTTCGAGGCCACGCCGATCGAGGGCGCCATCGCCGTCGGGCCGGCCCTCCATGACCGTCGCGGATGGCGGCCGGAGCCCTCCGGCGCCCGCGGGCGCCGGGAAGCCGAGGAGCACGTGGGTCTTGACGACATCGTCGCCTGGCATGCCGGACACATCGCCACACAAACCGAACAGGACCATCCAGGATTCATTGCAGACACCGAGGACGACCGGCGGGTCCGGTGGTCCTGACGATCAGGAGGAACACTCATGGCTCTTATCGCCCTGCGCCAGCTGCTGGATCACGCCGCCGAGAATGGCTACGGCGTCCCGGCCTTCAACGTCAATAACCTCGAGCAGATCCACGCCATCATGGAGGCGGCTCAGGCCACCCGGTCGCCGGTGATCCTCCAGGCCTCAGCGGGCGCGCGGAAATATGCCGGCGAGCCCTATCTGCGGCACCTGGTCCTGGCGGCCGTCGAGGCCAATCCCGACATCCCGGTGGTCCTGCACCAGGACCACGGCGCCTCGCCGGCGGTGTGCCAGGCCTCGATCCGCTCCGGCTTCACCAGCGTGATGATGGACGGCTCCCTGATGGAGGATGCCAAGACGCCGGCGCCTTATGACTATAACGTGGATGTGACCCGCCGAGTGTGCGAAGCGGCCCACGCCGTCGGCGTCTCGGTGGAGGGCGAGCTGGGCTGTCTCGGTTCGCTGGAGACCGGCCAGGCCGGCGAGGAGGACGGGGTCGGCGCCGAGGGCACCCTGAGCCACGATCAGCTATTGACCGACCCGGACGAGGCGAAGGACTTCGTGGCGAAGACCGGCGTCGACGCCCTGGCCATCGCCATCGGCACCAGCCACGGCGCCTACAAATTCACCCGCCAGCCCACCGGCGACATCCTCGATATCGAGCGCATCGGCCAGATCCACCGGGCGATCCCCGACACCCATCTGGTGATGCACGGCTCCTCCAGCGTGCCCCAGGAATGGCTGGAGATCATTCGCCAGTTCGGCGGCGACATCAAGGAGACCTACGGCGTGCCCGTGGAGGAGATCCGCCGCGGCATCGAGAGCGGCGTGCGCAAGGTCAACATCGACACCGATATCCGGCTGGCCATGACCGGCGCCATGCGCCGTTTCTTCGCCGAGAACCCTTCCAACTTCGATCCCCGCAAGGTACTGGCCGCGGCGACTCAGGCGGCGCGCGGCATCTGCGAGGA
>CBDTYJ010000456.1:0-2004 GCA_965364575.1 uncultured Gammaproteobacteria bacterium | reverse complement strand
GCACTGATCAGGAGCATCAGCAGCAGGAGATAACGCAGGCTTATGGCGAACTCCGGCCACCCCTTCGCCAACAGGGCGGCATGGGCGAGAGCCAGGAACAGACAGGTCATGCTCCAGCCTCGCGGGCCGAGACTGACGAAGCGCTGCGACTGGCTGCGGCCGGCGGGTTCCGGGGGCAACTTCAATACCAGCAGCATGATGGCGGGCAGAAACGCGGCGATGCCGAGCACGATATAGGGGAACAGCCAGAGGGTCAGAAGCAGTGCCTCGGCCGGCGATGCATGGCGGGTCGCCGTGATAGCCGGGGCCACCAGCGCGACCATCACCGTAGCGAAGGCCACGGCGCCGAACAGGTAGACCACCATCAGATTGTGGACCGCGTTACGGGCCAGATCGAGACGCCAGTAGCGGAAGATCCCCCAGGCCGCAACGGCGCTGGCGATGGTGATGCCGAGGCTGTAGAACGTGGCCAGAAGATAGTCCGGCGCCAGCATGATCGCCGACCAGGCCACGCTGCCTGCCAGCACCGCCGGCCAGACGCGGACGCCATAGACCAGCATCGCCGCCAGACAGACGGCCGGCACCGGATTGAGCAGCGGGATTCGGGTGCCGGGCAGAGTGTAGAGTCCCGCGATCGCGCTGGCGGCAGCGACCAGCGCCGCCAGCGCCAGCAGCATCCGGGGTCCGGCCTCAGATCTCGCCAGTCGTTTTTGTCCTCGCATAACTCGGCCCTGCCGCCGCCGTTGTCCGGCCTAGTCAGGCGCCAGAGGCTCGTGATTACCGATGTCCACGATGACCCGCCAGCGTCCGTCCCCGGTTCGGCGCCAGACGTTGAGATATTTGCCGACCTGGACCACCTCGGGGTTGTCTTTGCGATAGAGGCGATAGCGCCCCCAGGTATACCCCATGCTGCCGTCATGGGAGGTTTCGGCACCGACCGGCGTCCAGTCCAGGACGTAATCGGCCAGCGGCGCCAGATTAGCGGTGATGGCGGTACGGCCGACGATGGCATCACCCCGTTCAGGAAGCTGGATGGCGTCAGGCGCCAGGTACTCGTCGAAAGCGGCGGCGGCACCCCTTTCTATCGAAGTTCGGGCAAACGCCTGGTCTTCCAGCAGCAGATCCCGCGCCTCGGAATCCGGTCCGCGGGACTGTGCGCAGGCGGCCAGCCCCAGGGCCGCGATAATCACAAAGCAGCGTCTGTTTGTCATGGCTCCCGCGCCTCCATACCGGCGTCCGCCGGCGCTCGTCGTGTAAATGTGCCCTCGGACACCGGCGTCGGGCCATCCTCGCCTGTAGTCATCAGCTGCCAGAGATAGCTGTCCTCGCCCTGCAGGGTCCAGCGCTCCAGATAGCGCGACGCCCGACCCTGTTCGTCCCAGGTGACGATCTCGCTCTCGAGACCGTCTTTGCCGGCCACCGTCCGGTATTCGAACAATGCGATACCCATGTCCACGGCCGTGAAGTAACCGACGACAGCGTCCTTGCCGGGGTGGAAAAACCAGATGCCTTCCGACACCAGCCGCGGGCCACCGGGATCCCGCTGGTAGGACCTGGCGATCACCGATCGTTTGCCGACGCCCCACTCCAGCACCTGATAACCGTCCCCGAGTGTCCATTCCCCGCCGATCAGGGGCTCGAATGCCGCCAGCGGATGATCCTCGGATTCCGCAGAGATCCCCGGCCCACTAACCAGCAGGAACAACAGGAACAGCGCTGCGACGCTGCAGACGCGTGTCTTCATGGTCGGCCCCCCAAAGCTGTCGGAATGGGTCCCGGCGTCGATCCCCGGACCCACACGGTCAACGCCGGAAGAAGAGATAGTAAATGACATTCAGCGCCAGACTGATGACCAGCATGGTGCCCAGTGGGATAAAAATCGTACCGTTGCCCCGCTGGATGCGGAGATCGCCGGGCAGTTTGCCGACCCAGCTGAACAAACCCGGCGCGAGATGCCACGCCGCCCCGATCAGAAGCAGGATGAGGCCGGATACCATCAACCCC
>CBDTYJ010000455.1:0-2004 GCA_965364575.1 uncultured Gammaproteobacteria bacterium | reverse complement strand
CGGGAATACACCCGCACCGAGCGCCGGGCCCGGGCGCTGGAGAACGTCATGCTGCCGGAGATCGACGAGAGCCTGCGCTTCGTCGACGAACAGCTGGAAGCCGTGGATCTGGAAGAGGCGCTGCGGGTGCGCTTCGTCGGCAAGTAACCCTTAGCCCGTGAATCCGGGCTAGAACGGCTTTTCCAGCCGTTCCCGGCCGGTGTGGTGGCTGGGCACCCGGTAGGTCTCCGCGTCCGGCTCGAAGCGCCGATGCATGGGATCGCGGCCGATCAGCTTCATGATGAGCGCGGTGGGCAAGATGGCGATGACGAAGGTCGCCGTGAGGATGATCGGGGTGACGATCCGGCCCATGAAATGGCCAAACCGCATCCAGCCCCGATAGACGCGCCGAAGAGAGTCCGGCGCGGCCAGCGCCCAGACCAGGAATAGCGCACCCACGACCCAGGGCCAGATCGGCCAGGCTGCATCGAACTGCCAGGGCAGAAACAGACCGAAGATCAGCGGGATCATCCCCGCCATGATGAATCCGAACTGGCGCAGCTCGGACCGGTCGACCTCTGGGATCACGTGGGGCTTCCTGCTCATGACCCGGGCGCCACGCCTCGTGCTGATCCCTGATCTGTATACGCGGCTGGAGGTGAACCTGCCCGGCCGATGAGGGAAACCCTGAGGGCGCGGTCCATCAATCCAGCTCCAGGGACTCGCGCCAGCTGTCCCCTTCCGCCCAGGCCGGCTGCTCGCCCTTGAGCAGCAGGCAATCCTCTACCACCAGCGCATCCATCTCGGTGCGCATGAAACAACGGTAGGCATCTTCGGGCGTCCCGACGATGGGCTCGCCGCGCACGTTGAACGACGTGTTCACCAGCACCGGACAGCCGGTGCGGGCTTCGAAGGCCTTGAGCAACTTCCAGTAGCGGGGATTGGTGTCCTCGTGCACGGTCTGGATCCGGGCCGAGTTATCCACGTGGGTGATCGCCGGGATCTTGGAGCGAGGCAGTTTGAGCCGGGCCAGACCGGTGAGATGTTTGTCCTCCTCGCCGACCTCGATCCGCTGGGAGGGTGCCACGTCCGCCACGATCAGCATGTACGGGCTGCTGGCCTGTTGCTCGAAAAAGTCGCTGACCCGATCGGCCAGCACCGAGGGCGCAAACGGCCGGAACGATTCCCGGTACTTGATCTTCAGGTTCATGACCGTCTGCATGTCCCGGTTGCGGGGATCGCCGATGATCGAGCGTCCGCCCAGGGCCCGGGGCCCGAATTCCATCCGGCCCTGGAACCAGCCGATGACCTTGCCCTCTTCGAGCAGCGCCGCGACTTCGTCAAGCAGGGCCGGCTCTTCAAGCTGGCGGTACTTGGCGCCGAACCCGTCCAGGGCCTCTCGCACCTGATCGTCATCGAAGACCGGCCCCAGATAGGACCCGGCCATGGAATCGGGGCGGACCGGCGTGCGCGGCTTTTCCTCGTACTGGTGCCATGCCAGCAGCGCTGCACCCAGCGCGCCGCCCGCGTCGCCCGCCGCCGGCTGCACCCAGATCTCCCTGAAGGGTCCCTCCCGAAGGAGCTTGCCGTTGGCCACGCAGTTGAGCGCCACGCCGCCGGCCAGACAGAGGTTTTCCTCGCCGGTCTCGGTCTGCAGGGTCCGGGCCAGGCGCAGCACGATCTCTTCGGTGACCGCCTGCACCGAGGCGGCCAGATCCATCTCCCGCTGAGTGATCTCCGACTCCGGCGTCCGCGGCGGCCCTTCGAACAGATCGTCGAAGCGCTTGTTGGTCATCGTCAGGCCGGTGCAGTAGTTGAAATAACTCATGTCCAGCCGGAAGGTCCCGTCAGGCTTCACGTCCATCAGCTCGTTGAAGATCCGGTCCCGGAAACGCGGTTCGCCGTAGGGGGCGAGGCCCATCAGCTTGTACTCACCGGAGTTGACCTTGAACCCCGTGTAATAGGTGAAAGCGGAATACAGCAGGCCCAGGGAGTGGGGGAAATCGATCTCCCAGAGCGGCGTCA
>CBDTYJ010000454.1:0-2006 GCA_965364575.1 uncultured Gammaproteobacteria bacterium | reverse complement strand
GGCATTCACGCTGTCCTATTTAACCGGGCCCTTATGTGACGCCGATCACATTCTGCGCGCGTCGCGCCGCATACCCGTTCAGGTCTGTTCGAGCCGTCCTCTGATGAAATAGGGTGCAACAGCAATCTTCCGCGGAGACCCGGCTGGCAGACCGGGCCCGGGCAGATGCCTCCCAACGGGTGATGCCCATGTTCATGAGATCAGGTTTGGTGCTTTCCGGGGCGACAGTACTGGCGATGGCCGCGCTGGCGCTCGGCGGCTGGTATTCGCCGCAATCGGAGCTCGCTTCCGGGGAACGCGGCAGCGTCTATCTTGTGCAGGCAGAGAGCGCTGCTGCAGCGGCCCGCCTTGTCGCTCGGGTCGGCGGTCTCGTGAGCGACGAACTGGGCATCATCGACGCAGTGGGCGCCGCCCTCAGCCCGCAACAGGCGGAACGTCTACGGGCGATGCCGGACGTACGCTCGGTGTACCGCGACCGGCAAGTGCGGATAAGCGCGAAACCGACCACCGGTACCGGCAGGAGATCCGGTTCCGACTCGGGAAGCGCGGATACGAGTGACGGCCAGATCCTCTACGCCATCACCGATACCGACTCCGGCAGCGAGTCGGTTCATGACTGGAAGATCCGCAATGCAGCCTCGGTGGATATCCATCACACGAGGCTGGCCGGCGCCGCTGACCTGCCCTTCGCGGGCATCGACGGCGAGGGTATCACCGTGGCGATCCTGGACACCGGCGTCTGGTTCGACGCCGCCGTCGATCGGTCCCGCCTTCACGGGGCCCTAAATTTTACCGAGGAATGGGGCGGCGGCGACAGGAACGGTCACGGCACCCACGTGGCCGGCATCATCGCCAGCGACCGCATGAGCGCCAATGGCGTCTACGAAGGTATCGCGCCGGATGCCAATTTCCTTTCGGTGCGAGCATTTGCCGAGGACGGCTGCGGCAGTTATCTAACCGTCATCCGGGCCCTGGACTGGATCGTCAAATACCGCAAGCGCCTCAAAATCCGTGTACTCAACGTCTCTTTCAGCGCTCCACCCCAGTCCCATTATTGGGACGATCCGTTGAATCAGGCGGTGATGAGGGTCTGGCAGGCCGGCATCACAGTCGTGGTCTCCGCGGGCAACGCGGGTCCGGATCCCATGACGATCGGCGTGCCCGGCAACGTACCATACGTCATCACGGTCGGCGCCATGACCGACAGCTACACGCCCTATGATCTCAGCGATGATCGCCTGACCTCGTTCTCCGCCGCGGGGCCGACCTACGAAGGCTTCGTAAAACCCGAGGTCGTCGCTCCCGGCGGCCATATCACCTCATGGATGCCGTGGGATGCATACATCCCGACCAATCATCCGGAGTCCATGCTATCGACAGAGATGCATTTCGAGATGTCCGGGACTTCCCAGGCTGCGGCTGTGGTCAGCGGCATCGCAGCCCTGATGTTGCAGCAGGACCCGACGCTTACTCCGGATGACGTCAAGTGTCGCCTGATGAGCACGGCGCGTCCGGCAGTGGATTCCGATGGCAGGCTCGCCTACAGCGTCTTCCAGCAGGGGGCGGGGCTGGTCAACGCCATGGACGCGGTCTACAGCTCGGCCAGCGGCTGCGCGAACCGGGGACTGGACATCGCCAGGGATCTGGCCGGCGAACAGCACTACGGCGGCCCGGCCAACATGGATGAATCCGGTGACTTCTATGTGATGGAGGTCGAAGAAAGGGACGGGGATGACCGGTACGATTCAGACCAGGTCGAGGCGCTGGAAGGCGACGGCTATATCTGGAGCCGTGGCTACATCTGGAGCCAGGGCTATGTCTGGAGTCAGGGCTTCGTCTGGAGCCAGGGTTTCATCTGGAGTCAGGGCTATGTCTGGGGCCAGGGCTATGTCTGGAGTCAGTCGCAACCGTGGCAGGACCAGGTCGTTTTCAGCGACAGCCTGACCGAGATCATGTCGATCAACGGCTGGGTCGAACAGGAATAGCGACACCGGATCGCCTGCACC
>CBDTYJ010000453.1:0-2016 GCA_965364575.1 uncultured Gammaproteobacteria bacterium | reverse complement strand
AAATACGTCCCTTTGACGCTGTCCACCACTTCGACGTTGCTGACGCTACCGTCACGTCCGATGAGGAAGACCAGCGACACAACGCCCTCCTTGCGGCGATCCAGAGCTTCATCCGGGTATTCCGGCTCGACCCGCCTCAGGACGACAAAGTTCCTGCTCTCCCAGCCCTCCAGTCTCGCCTGCTTCTGCTCGTCCCAGTATTCCTTGAGTGTCTTCTCCTCGAGAGGACGTTCGGGTTGTGGGGTGCCATCCACGACCATGGCACCGAGATCGATCTTCGGATCGCCGTCGTGATCGAAACGGAAGGTCTGCTCCGCATATTGCCGCGTCGTCCCGCACAGGGGCAGGCGCGCGGGCGAGAAGGCCCAAAACTCCAGCACTTCGACCGCCTCTTTGGCGAATCCGCTGCCGTCGGGCGATTCGCTGATGACCTTGATGTTCTCGGCCCGGCCGAAGCGGTTGACCTCGAACCCGATCGTGGTCTGCCCGTCGAGTCGTTTTTTCAGCGCCCGTTTGGGATAACGCGGTAGCACAGCCAGGCTCGCGTAAGCGTTGCGGAAACCGCTGTCTTCTGCGACGCCGGAGGAGGATTCCGCGGGAGATCCGCCCGTGGGGCTGTCGCCGGCAGACGGTGACGCTGGCTGGGCCAGGATGTGGTGGGCCAGGAGCAGCGAGCCGATCAGACCGACCCGAATCAAATCCGACACGTCCATCCCGCACCTCCCGCGTGCAACTCCGATTGCGGCTCTCCCTTTCCCGGCCGCGTTGACTGCCAGAATAGCATCGCGGCCGGTCCCGGTCAGTGGCGCTCGATCCGGGGGGTCTGGCACTCCGACCGAAGATTTTGGACACGGGCCTGCGCGATCAGCCATGATACCCGTCTTTCACAGTCGACAAGCGGCGGGGAGACGGCCATCAAATATCCAGGACGATTCAGTATCGGGCTGCTGCTGGTATGCATCGCCGGCCACGCCGCCGCACAGGAGGCAACGCTGCCCCCGCTGCCCCCGGTCACCACCGAAGCCACCGGCGAGTACCTGCCGGGCAAGATCATCTGGGCGGATCTGTTCAGCAGTGACGTTGATGCCGCGCGGGATTTTTACCAGCGGCTGTTCGGTTGGGAGTGGCGCCAGATCAAGCCGGAGCCTGAAGGCTACGGCATGTTCTATCTCGACGACGTGCCCATGGCCGGCCTTGCTTATCGGGTCGCGCCCGAAGGTCATGAGCAATACGGGCGCTGGATTCATTATCTGTCGGTGCCTGACGTAGCGGCGGCCGAGACTTTTAGCACCGAACGGGGCGGCAGGACCCTCCTCTCGCGTATCGGCCAATATCCGGCGCGGGGCGATTTCGCCATCCTGGCGGGGCCGGACAAGGCGCTGTTCGGCGTCATGCGGGCCGCCGGCGGCGATCCGGTCGATTACGCCGCCTGGCCGAACGAGTGGATCTGGTGGCAGCTCTATTCCGAGAATGTCGACGGCAGCGCCGAGTTCTACGCGTCCCTGGCGGGATTGGAGACCTTCGAAAACGAGATGACCGAATCGACTGCGGACATCTTCCTCGCTTCCCAGGGCTATCTGCGCGGCGCGGTAGCGCCGCTGTCGGAGGCGGCCAGGGAACGGGGCACGGCCCCGACCTGGCTCGGATTTATCCGGGTCGAGGATCCGGCCGCGACCGCCGCCAAAGCGACTTCCCTGGGCGGTGAGGTGCTCTATGGTCCCACCCCCGACCTGATGGACGGGAATCTGGCTATCATCGCCGATCCCACCGGAGGCACCGTCGCTGTGATGCGCTGGACCTACCCCGGCGAGGAGTCACAACCATGAGCGGGACGATCCGGCGGTTGATGATTTCGGTTCTGACCGGTTCGCTCATGATTACTGTGGTCGGCTGCGCCAGCGATGGCGGCTACTATGGCCGCACGACGATGAGCACGGGTTACTACAGCGGCCCGGGCTGGTACGACCCATATTATCGTCGCCCTTACTATGGCGGCGGCACGGTCATCGTCCGGCC
>CBDTYJ010000452.1:0-2020 GCA_965364575.1 uncultured Gammaproteobacteria bacterium | reverse complement strand
AGGTCGTAGCAGATCAGAAGACCGCTGTAGATCGACGAGGTCAGGGTGTCGAAGGCGTACTGGGTGCCCTGATCGCCATTCGGGTTCTCCACGCCGACCGTGACAAAGTCGTTGGCGGGCGTGCCGAAGTCGACGTTGTCGAAGCCGATGAAGATCTCATACGGTCCCAGCAGGTTCTCGCTGGCCACGATCATGGCCTGGGCGTCGTAGCTGGCGGTCTCCGTCTCCCAGTCGGTGGCGTCGTCGAATTCGACCACGCTGAAGCACGCCGGACCGCAGGTGAAGCCTGCCGCCGAGATGCCGGAACCACCGATGGTGCCCGAATTCGTCACGATCAGATCCTTCCACAAGGGCGCGATCATGTCGTTGGGATCCGTGGCATCCGGGATCGGGAAGTTGATGAACCCGTTGAACGGACCCGGCGTCGAGTCGAAGAACAGGAAGCCGTTGGTGTTGACGTTCACCGCGGTGCCCCGGTCGGTACCATAGAACGGCATCGGCTGCAGCCCCGAGATGGTGAAGGTGTCGTCGTCACCGCCGGCGATCGGTCCGATACCGAAGCCTGCCAGATCGAAGTAGGAGCCGAGACCGAAGGGCAGCGTACAACTGGCGGCATAGTCATCCCGTGCCGGGTCGTTGGTGTACTGCGCATAGTCCGGGGTACGGCCAGCCAGCGTCTCCTGGGTGACGGTGAAATTCACCGCGGAACCGTCGAAGACGCCGCCCGAGCCATCCGCCGAACCGTCCACGTAGGTCAGACCGGCCGGGATCGGGATGCTGATTTCGTAAGTCCGGTCTTCCGGCGTGAAGTTCTTCAGCACGCTGGCGGTGACGGTCGTGGTCTCGCCCACCTGCGTCTGATCCGGCGCCACGGAGATGACCACGTCGTCGGACCCGCGCAGGGCGCGGACATCCATTGTGCCAATGAACCCGGCGGCATCCTTGTTGGCGTCCGCGAACAGGTTGATGCGACCGTAGAACAGGTCACCCTGATCCATGGGCGCATCCCAGAACAGACGCACGTCGAAGGGCTCGAGCTGCGGCTGGGCAGATGGTCCCTCCAGGGACAGGGTACCGGTATCCGCAGGCCCGACGCTGGTGATGGCCAGCGTAAAGGCGTCGCTCACGGGCGGCGGTGCGGACGCGCCCCAGTTCTGGATCAGCACCCACCAGTCGGGGAAGCCGGCGAAATCGCCGCCCAACTCGAAGTCGCAGACTTCGAAGGCGGTGCCGGATGCGCTGACGCAGAATTCCTCGTCGGCGCTGGGCAGACCGTCGCCGTTGAGATCCAGACCGACGAACATGTCGAGGTCCGGGGACTCGCTGGCGGTGATCTCGGCGATAAACCGTTGGGCGTTATCCACGAACGGTGTCAGCTTGTAGACCACGCCATCGGTCAGGTCGTCATAGGGCGAGGAATTGTCGCTGTCCTGCATGACAGAGAAGTCTTCCTGGTCCGCCTTGTTGAAACCGTAGACGTCGGTGGACAGCTGGGTGATCTCGATCGCCGTCAGGTTCTGGACCAGCAGCGAGTCGGCATCACGGGAGGCGTCGATGTCCACCTGGCCCGGGATATCGCCACGAGCCGGCTGCGCGGCGATGGTGATGTGCTGCTCGGCCTGGGCAGGATCGGTCGGCGTAAGCGTCAGCGTGTCGAAAGCGTAGACGTCAGAAGGCTGGGCCGTGACGTCGGCGGTGATCACCAGCGTCTGGGTCTCACCCGCCAGCAGCGAGAACGAGGTCACGTCGGCAGTCGTGAACGCGCCGGCCCCTACGGACCATTCGCCATCGGCGACCGCGGTCACGGTGCGCTCCCAGCTGCAGGACTGCACGCACTGTTCCTGAACCGCATGGGCCACGTTCAGCGAGGACGGATCCCCGCCGGCGTTCGGATCGGCGTTGGTGTAGTTGGCCTCCGTTTCCTCGAAGATCAGCCCCACGTTGTTGGCGACGGCAGGCTGCACGCGACCACCGCCGAAGTCGAAGGGATCAGCCGGCGTGGCGCCGTCTTCCTTCAGCA
>CBDTYJ010000451.1:0-2021 GCA_965364575.1 uncultured Gammaproteobacteria bacterium | reverse complement strand
CATCCCCGGGGTAATGCGGGAACGGCAAGGATAATACGGAGGAGAAGAAAGCATGAATAACCCACAAGTATATAATTATTGGGAATTTATAAAACGCGATTCCCACAAAGAATGGATTTTAATTAAGTATGGGTGCAGATATCCCACTCACTGGCATTAATTAAGCATAGTGGGAATGTAAAACCGTTTTCTCGTCTGTTTGGCGAATCTGTGGGAATAGAAGGCTCAAATCTGGCCCAAATTGAGCCCTACTACCTCCTTTCTCCCCGGGCTGCTAGCCTTGCTCAAGACCTGCCATCAAATCAGAACAAGGAACGGGGAGGATCGTCCATGAAGCGTCGTGATTTTCTTGCTGGTCTGGCCGCGGCCGGGGTAGCGGGCTGCTCCCGGACCGAGCAGGCCACATCGTCGGCCCAATCGCCCGCCGAGACCTTCGAGTGGAAGATGGTGACAACCTGGCCCGCGAATTTCCCCGGCCTCGGGACCGGCGCGGCGGACCTCGCCCGCATGATCGAGTCGGCATCAGGGGGGCGCATCACTGTGCAGGTGTTTGCGGCGCCGGAACTCGTCCCTGCCTTCGAGGTATTCGACGCAGTCTCCCGGGGAACCGCGGATATCGGACACGGCGGGGCCTACTACTGGAAGGGCAAGACGGAGGCAGCGCAGTTCTTTGCCGCCACTCCGTTCGGCATGAACGCTCAGGAGCGCAACGCCTGGATGTTTTACGGCGGCGGCGAGGAGCTGTGGCGCGAGCTCTATGCGCCTTTCAATCTGGTGCCGGCCGCCGCCGGTAATACCGGTATCCAGATGGGCGGCTGGTTCAAGAAAGAGATCCGAAGCCTGGACGATCTGCAGGGCCTGAAGATGCGCATCCCGGGGCTGGGCGGCGAGGTCCTCCGCCGCGCCGGCGGTACGCCGGTCAATCTTCCGGGCGGGGAGATCTTCACCGCCCTGCAGACCGGCAGCATCGATGCCACCGAATGGGTGGGTCCCTACAACGACCTGGCCTTCGGTCTGTATCAGGCCGCCAGCTACTACTACTATCCCGGCTGGCACGAACCCGGAACGACCCTGGAAGCCATCTTCAACAAGCAATCTCTGGAGGCTCTGCCAGAAGATCTGCGGGAGATCGTGTTCATGGCCTGCCGGACGGTGAACGGTAACATGCTCGCGGAATACACCGCCCGCAACCAGGCTGCCCTGGAGACGCTGGTGCGGGAACACGGGGTCCAGTTACGGCGCTTCCCGGATGACGTGCTGATGCGGCTCAAGCAGCTCTCCGACGAAGTGATCGCGGAGATCGGCCAGCGTGACGAGACGGCGCGCAAGATCTACGAGTCGCAGCTGGCCTTCCAGAAACAGGTCAGAAAATGGCACGACGTCTCGGAGCTGGCCTACTACCGGGCGCGCGATCTGACGCGCTGACGCCGGCTGCCCGCCCCGTGGCCTGGTCGTGCTGACGGCCATGGCTTTCCGCGCCCGGCGGTATCCCGCGGCCCGGGTCAATAGACCTGGTCGGGCAGCCAGGTCGCCAGTTGCGGCCAGACGGCCAGGATCATGATCGCCAGCACCTGGATCGCGACGAAGGGGATCACGCCCCGGTAAATATCCGCCGTCCGCACCTCCTTTGGCGCGACGCCGCGCAGATAGAACAGGGCGAAACCGAACGGTGGCGTCAGAAACGAAGTCTGCAGATTGATGGCGATCATCACGCCCAGCCACACTGGATCCAGACCCATTGCCAGCAGCACCGGACCGACGATCGGTACGACCACGAACGTGATCTCGATAAAGTCCAGCACAAATCCGAGCAGGAACATCAACAGCATCACCACCAGCATGGCACCGAAGACCCCGCCCGGGAGTCCGGACAGAAATGTCCGCACCAGCTCGTCGCCGTGATACCCGCGGAACACGAGGGAAAACACCGACGCGCCGATCAGGATCAGGAACACCATGCTGCTGACCCGGGCGGTTCGGTGGACCACTTCGCGAAGGCAGTCGCGGTCCAGCTGCCCGCG
>CBDTYJ010000450.1:0-2034 GCA_965364575.1 uncultured Gammaproteobacteria bacterium | reverse complement strand
CCGGGCGCGGTCATCATCGTCATGTGCAGACCGCCGGCGAACAATCCAAATTCGGCATCCCCATCAGCCAGGTGGAGCAACTCGCGGCGCTGGCCGATGAGTGCGGAGCGCGAATCGTCGGGCTGCACGTCCATGCCGGCAGCGGCATCCTCGATGCCGGCCACTGGAGCGAGATGGCGGCGGTGCTGGCGAGGGTGGCAGAGTCCCTGCCCGAGGTGCGCGTGTTCAATCTGGGCGGCGGTCTCGGCGTGCCCGAGTCCGGCGCCGACGCGCCGCTGGACATGGAAGCACTGGACGCCTCCCTGCAGGAAGTCCGGCACGCGTTTCCGGATTACGCGCTGTGGCTGGAACCGGGCCGGTTCGTCGTCGCCGGCGCCGGCGCCCTGGTGGCGCGGGTGACTCAGACCAAGGGCAAGGGCGAGGTGGGTTACGTGGGGATCAACACCGGGATGAACTCCCTGATCCGGCCGGCCCTCTACGGCGCCTTCCACGAGATCGTCAATCTCAGCCGGGTGGGCGAACCGGCTACCCGGCTGACGGACGTGGTCGGTCCGATCTGCGAGACCGGGGATTATCTGGGCGTGGAACGCCTGTTGCCGCCGGCGGAGGAGGGTGACGTCATCCTGATCGCCAACGCCGGCGCCTACGGTCGCGTGATGAGCTCCCGTTACAACCTCCGCGACCCCGCCCGCGAGATCCTGATGCCGGAGCGTGGCCGGGTCTAGCCGCTGGTCACCGCGCCCTTCGACGCACAGCTGACCAGCCTGGCGTATTTGCCCAGCACGGAGCCGGAGGGTTCCGAGGGAGGCGGCTTCCAGGCCGCGCGGCGCTCCGCCAGGGTGGCTTCGTCCACATGCAGGGTCACCGTCCGATCGACGGCATCGATCCCGATCTCGTCACCTTCCTCCACCAGCGCGATCGGGCCGCCGACGGCCGCCTCGGGCGCCACGTGCCCGACCACGAAACCGTGGCTGCCGCCGGAGAAACGGCCGTCCGTGATCAGCGCCACAGCGTCCCCAAGCCCCTTGCCCATGATGGCGGCCGTGGGGCTGAGCATCTCCGGCATGCCGGGCCCGCCCTTGGGTCCGATATAGCGGATCACGATCACATCGCCGGCGACGATGCCGCCGTCGAGGATCGCCTGCAGCGCCTGCTGTTCGGAGCTGAACACCCTGGCGCGGCCGCGGAATCGCTCGCCTTCCTTGCCGCTGATCTTGGCCACGGCGCCCGCCGGCGCCAGATTGCCGTAGAGCACCACCAGGTGGCTGTCTTTCTTCAGCGGATTGTCCAGAGAGCGGACCACGTCCTGGCCCTCCGGATAGGGCGCCACGCCGGCCAGGTCTCCGGCCAGGGTCTTGCCGCTGACCGTCAGGCAGCCGCCGTGGAGCAGACCGGCCTCCAGCAGCGTCTTCATCAGCGGGCGGATGCCGCCGATCTCGATCAGCTCCGACATCAGATAGCGACCGCTGGGCTTGAGATCCGCCAGTACCGGCACGCGGGCGCCGATGCGGGCGAAGTCGTCCAGTTCCAGCGGAACACCCGCGGCATCGGCCATGGCCAGCAGATGCAGCACCGCGTTGGTCGAGCCGCCCAGGGCGATGACCACGGTGATGGCGTTCTCGAACGCCTCCCGGGTCAGGATATCCGAGGGCCTGATGCCTTTTTCGATCAGCCGACAGACGGCGGCGCCGGCCCGGCGGCAGTCCTCCAGTTTGGCCTCGCTGACCGCTTCCTGGGCCGAGCTGTTGGGCAGGCTGAGACCCAGCGCCTCGATGGCGGAGGCCATGGTGTTGGCCGTGTACATGCCGCCGCAGGATCCGGGACCGGGGATGGCGGTGCGTTCCACCTCCAGCAGCTGCTCGTCGCTGACCGTTCCGGCCGCGTGACCACCGACCGCTTCGAACACCGAGACGATGTCCCGGCGCCCGGCGCCGGGCCGGATCGTGCCGCCATAGACGAATACCGACGGCCGGTCCAGCCGGCACATGGCCAGCACGCAGCCCGGCATGTTCTTGTCGCAGCCGCCGATGGCCA